>NZ_CP144373.1:300000-495000 GCF_040450955.1 Thermodesulfovibrio sp. 3907-1M | reverse complement strand
AAGCTCATCTATAAGAAAATATCTCGCCTGAAGCCATTCTGCAATCCTGCCTGCCAGATCCATCTTCATGAATTTATCCTTTTTTTCTGTATCAATAACAATAAAGTCTGATGAGGGAAAATCTTTAAGCATAAAGCAGATGCTTTTCAGTTCTTCAAAAACAGACTTGTCACTTAATGATACATTTGCCTTTCCGTCTGTAATAATGAATATTAGCAGACGGCTCTGAGGTTCTTTAAAATGCATTATTTTCATTAACTTGTATGCCTCCATCAGTCCTGCTGAAAGAGGAGTTTTACCTCCTGTTGGAATCTCTTTAAGTCTTTTTAAGGCAAGCTCAACAGAGGATGTGGGAGGAAGAATGGTTTCAGCCCTGTCTTTTCTGAATAAAATCATTGAAACTTTGTCTCTTTTCTGATAACAATCCATTAAAAGTGAAAGAATTGCTCCTTTTGTAGCAATCATTCTCTCAGCAACCCCCATTGAGCCAGAGCCGTCAACAACGAACACTACAGTATGGCTCATTCTTCTTTCTTTTTCCCTGTATCTTAAGTCATCATCTTTAATTATCAATGAATCCTTCATCCCTCTTATTTTTTGAAAGGGTGCAGCAGCCCTCACGGTTGCATCAATTGCTATGTCATCTCTTTTCTGAATAAGACTTCTCACATATCTCCCTCCCCTACCCTTTGCTTTTGTCTTTGTTCTTCTTCCAGTTAACTGCCTAAGAATTCTGTCTTTTCTGAAGAAAAATCTTTTTATTTTGTAACTCTCACCAACAGGAAAAACTTCTTCCTTTTCATATGAGGGAGTGTTCTGCAATTTTCCTTGTTCAGTGTTTTCATCCATAGGGGGAGGATTCTGCTTTAAGTTGTTATTTTTTTTATCATCCTTTTCTGAGTTCTGAGCCTCATCGGACTCATGTTGATGCTCATGCTCTTCATGCTGTTCAATGAGTTTTTTTCTGTGATTTAAGACAAGTGGAGCAACTGTAATCACATGTTCCTGTTTAACAAAATCATCCCCAAGGTATGCTGCATAAGCTTTTGAAGCGTATAAAAGAAAAATGTCTGCTCTATGCCCTGACACAGCCTCTTTTAAAACCAGCTCTGATATAAAATCCTTTATCTCATCTGAAACTTTAACTTTTTTTATAAACTCTCTGGATTTTTTGAGTTTTTCAATTAAATGGATATCTTCTTTGATTTCTCTATTCTCTGTGAGATTAAGCTTTATTATTTCCTTTCTTTTTTCTTTTTCATTAATTTCATCCATGATTACGCACATGCCGAATCTGTCAAGAAAATGAGAAGAAAAATCAGCTTCCTCAGGATTCATTGTGGCAAGAATCTGAAACTCCGCAGGCTCCCTAAGTTTAATCCCCTCTCTTTCAATAATATTCTCAGCCCTTGATTGAACTTCAAAAATAATTGAAACTATGTCACGGGGAAAAAGGTTTATGTCTTCAATAACGAGAAATCCTCCATCTGCTTTTGAAAGAAGCCCTTTCTGAAACCTTCTATGACCAGTTTTAACTGTTTCCTCAATATCAATTCCGCCCAATACTGCTTCTTCAGTTGCATTCATTGGTAGCTCAATAAAGGGAATTTTGAGAGCTTTAACGATTGTTTTGAAAGCTTTTAGTAGAGTTGATTTACCTGTTCCCCTTTTACCTGCCAGTAAAACTCCACCTGAGGCTGTCTCAATTAAATTCAGCAAAAGAGCAAGCTTTGCTGATTCCTGTCCTACAAAATCTGAAAAGCTTATTTTAAAATCTTTCAAGTATTGCATTAAGTTTTTCTGCCTCTATTGATAAATCCTCAAAGGGAAGCCTTTTAAGCCTGTGTCTTAAGGCAAAAGGAGCAACTGCCTTAATATCCTCACGGGTTATTTCATCTTTCTCGTTGAATGCTGCAAAGGCTCTTGCTGCCTTAAGCATAACAATATCAGCCCTGTGACCATCAAGATTTAACTCTGCTGTTATCTCAACAACTGCTGATAAAGAGCTCTCCGTAATATTTAAACTTTTAAGCCTTTCCTTTGCATCCATTATTTTCTCTGCAAGCTTTTCCTGTTCACTCTTCCATTTTTTATGAAACTCCTCTGGATTGTCATCAAACTGGGCTTTTCTTTTTAAAATTTCAACACGCAAAGCCTTATCCCTCAATGAATTGACCTGAACGCATAGACCAAATCTATCAAGAAGCTGAGGTCTCAGCTCACCTTCTTCAGGATTCATCGTTCCAACAAGAATAAATCTTGCAGGATGGACAAAGGAAACTCCTTCTCTTTCAACAGTATTTACTCCCATTGCAGCAGAATCAAGCAAAAGGTCAACAATGTGGTCTTCAAGAAGATTCACTTCATCCACATAAAGAAAGTTTCTGTTTGCATCAGCAAGAATTCCGGGTTCAAATCTCTTTTCACCTTTTTTAATTGCATGCTCAATGTCAAGTGTGCCTACCAGTCTATCCTCTGTAACACCTAATGGAAGTTCAACAACACGCATCTTTCTCTTTTCAATTTCAATTGAGCCATTGTTATTAACTCTCTCAATACAGTCACTGCAGAAAGGTCCATCAGGTGAACAGTTGAATCTGCATCCTTTTACCACCTCTATCTCAGGAAGCAAATCAGCAAGTGCTCTCACAGCTGTTGACTTTGCAGTACCTTTTTCTCCCATAATAAGAACGCCGCCAATGTTGGGATCAATCACATTCAGGATGAGCCCTAATTTCATCTCCTCCTGATCAACAATTGCAGTAAATGGAAATATCATTTCATCACCTCTTTAATTTATGCAACTTCAGCCTTTAGCAATATTGAAAGAGGTTTTTCTTTTAATGCACTAACTTTTAAGATAGAAAAACCTATAATATTTCCTTCTTCATCTACTTTTTCCATAACAGCATCATTTTCTGTTTCTCTAAAATATCCTTTTTTCTTTTCAAATAGCACTTCAATGTAATCTCCTTCTCTGTCATACCAGACTAATACTTCTTTTCCCATAATATCTCACCCCTTTTTATAGCATCTGTAAAGTAAGCAGTTATATCTTTGAGAACCTTTACTATAATACATAAATACTTTTCCGTAACAGAAGTTATCGGGTAATGTTTATAAAATAACTCTACTTGCGAATCTATTTTTGACCTCACAATAATATCAGGATTTATAAGAGTTTCTTTTATCTTTTCCATTTGATTTCTCATTTCAGGATGATCTTCTTCAAAATGTCTTTGTCTTTCATCTGTTAAACGAATTTTTCTATCAAATAAATCATTGAGTATCAACTAATCACCTCTTGCATCTTCTTTTTCCAGTATTCAACTTCCTCTGCTGTTACAACATCTATTGAACCACCCTGAAAGTTTCCTTTTGTGTCTCCCATTTTCTCCTCAATCCATCCTTCAATCTCAAGATACAATGCCTTTAATGCCTCCTTTACATCCTCTGAAGGACTCCATAGTCCTCTTTCAGCAGCCTCAATCAGCCTTCTTGCAATCTCCTCCAGTGCCCATGGATTATGTTCCTCAAAGAATTTCCTGTTTTCCTCATTCATCATGAATGTTCTTGTAATGTCATCAAAAATCCAGTCATCAACCTCCTTTGTTGTTGCCTCCCAGCCATAGATTCTTCCTATCCTTTTTGATATGTCTGCTGCACCTTTGTATCCATGTCTTTTCATTCCTTCAATCCACTTAGGATTTAATAGCTTTGTTCGCACAACACGTCTTATCTCGTCAGCAAGGTCTCTGACTTCCACATGCTCAGGATTACGGGTGTCTCCGTAATAGGTTTTAACTTCCTTTCCACTTAAATGTCTTGCAGCAGCTGTCATTCCACCATGAGTTCCAAAGTAGCAACAGCATCCAAAAAGGTCATACTCATCTGAGACCACTTTATTGTAAGTTATATCAACTGTTTTTAATGCATTGGCAAGCTCTTTGTGTTTGCTTTCTCCCCATACTCCCTTTCCATAGGCATATCCATTCCAGTAAAGAAAAACCTCTGCAAGGTCTTTTTCCTCTCTCCATGCAGATGCATATACTGCAAGCTGAGTTCCTGCCTGATAGGTTCCAGGCATTGAGCAGAAAATCCTCAATGTAGCTGAACGCAGGTCTGCACCATTCTGAGCAAGCTGCTCCATTGTGTGCTTTCTTATAAAATTCATATCTTCAGGCTCATCAAGAAAAGCAACTGCCTGAACTGCCTCGTCAATGAGCTCTATGCACATAGGGAAATTGTCCCTTGTTATTCCTGAAACTCTTATTGTTACATCAATACGAGGTCTTCCAAGCTCTTTAACTGGTATTATCTCAAATCCCTTTACTCTTCCATTTGAAAGCCATAATGGTTTTACGCCAAGAAGATGCATTATCTGTCCCATTCCTTCTCCGTCAGCCCACATTATGTCTGTGCACTGCCAGTAGAATGCCACATTTTCAGGAAATCTTCCCTCCTCATTTAAATGTTTTTCAATAAGCTTTTCAGCAAGTCTTTTACCAATCTCATAGGCAGACTTTGTTGGAACTCTGTGCGGATCAAGGCTGTAAAAGTTCCTTCCTGTTGGCAAAACATCATCTCTTCCGCGGGTTATAAGCCCTGATGGACCTGAAGGAATGTATCCGCCTGAAAAACCATGAAGTAGCGATTCAATCTCCTTTGAATCCTCAATCTTCCTGTTTAGTTCCAGTATCTTCTCTTTAATTGCCCTCCATTCTGGCTTATCCCAGTTTATCTTTTTAAGAATTTCCATCATGCCACCTCCAATTTTGTGCTATAATTAAATATGAAAATTTTAAAAGTTGTATATGAAAATGGTGTTCTAAAACCTCTCTCTGAATTTTCCATAAAAGAAAAGAAACATTTTAAAATTATTATATCCGATGAAGATGAGCTTTCAATTGCTGATTTATTCAGCGGAATTATAAAGGGATTAAATAATGAAGTAATTGAAAAAATAGCTCTTGACCCGGAATTTGAAATTGAATAATTCATACTCTTGAAGAAATTGAAAATAACACTGAAGTATTTATAGATGCGAATATCTTTATATATTTCTTTTCTAAAGATTCCATCTTTAACCGCTCTTGCTTCAGATTTTTTAAAAGGATATAGAATCAAGAAATTAAGGGCTCTACCAATGCAGTTGTTATACAAGAAGTAATTCATAGAGTAATGATAGAAGAAGCCATTATAAAATTTCCTGAAATTTCCCTGCAAAAAGTAACAACCTTTCTCAAAAATAATCCAGAAATAGTAAAACAGCTTGAAATTAGCAGAAATCTTGTTTATATAATTGAAAACTTGAATATCAATGTAGTTTCTATTAGTTTTGATAATGTTAAAAAAGCTCAAAAAATCAAAAAACAATATGGTTTTCTCGGAAATGATGCTCTGCTTATAGAAACTATGTTTGAATGCGGTATCTATAATCTTGCCACAAATGATAAAGATTTTGAAATAATTCCAGATATACATATTTACAAACCAACATATTGCTGATTCAGAACTTCCCTTACTATCTCTTTGCCTATTCTGTCTATTTCCTCAATTATTGCTCCGTATGATTTACCTGTTATAGGGTCAATCTTGCTCTGGTGTGATAAAAGTTCACTTAATTCATAACCAAGAAGTCTTGCCACCTCCTTTTTCAATGAATGCTCATCACCTGAATCATATCTTAATATGGAATAAATGAAATCAACTCTTCTTTCTCCCTTAGGAGTATCACCAAATATATGCATTCCATCCTGAATCTGAGTGTTCCTAATCAAAGATAGCTTGCCATGTGTTTCCTCAACTATCTTTTCAAATGGTATTTGATGAAGCTCTTCATGGGTAAGACTGGAAAGCTGAACCTTTCTTGCATTGTGAAAAATCTTTATTTCATGGTCAATTTTAGCTTTTTTTATCTCAGCAATTATTAAATGCTCAAGAGCATGTTTTCTTGCAGGCTCTTTTTTCTTTACATCCTCGTACTCACCGAGAAGTCTTTCAAGTTCTAAAAGTTCACTGTACAACCCGCCTTCAGTTAGAACTGTCTGCATATGGTCAACAAGCACTGCATAACTTCGCCTTTTTGCTATTGTTCCCTCAGGAGGATTATCCGCGTTGTAAATATAAAGATGAGGGACAGTGTCTATTCCTATATCAGGGAAACAGGCATTTGAAAGCCCTACTGCTTTCCCTGGTAAAAACTCAAGATTTCCATGTGTTCCCACATGAACAATCGCATTAACCTTAAACTCCCTTGAAAGCCACTTATATGTTGCCACATACTGATGAGGAGGTGGAACATCAGGGTCATGAAGAATCTTACATACCTGTCCATCACATCTTGCGCCTGCACATCCACGCTTTGGCTGAACCATTACAAGCACATTCCCAAAGTTTAAGCCTGTGATAACAATCTTTCCATCATAAACCATAGCTGGTGGAATACCGTTTTTATGCTCACCAGGAGGCTCTCCCCATGCCTCAATCATTCTGAGCCGTGTCTTCTCAGGAAGTTCATTAAACCACTTAAGATATTTCTCTTTATCAACAAATGCCAAGGCACCACCTTTTAGGGCAATCTCCTCAACAGTTGTCCATCTGAACTCTGATATTGCCTTTTTATTCATTATTTCATCAATCAATGCCTTTCCATCCTCTGGAGGCTCTACATTGTAACCAGCTTCTTTCATTCTTTTCATAATTCTAACCACGCTTTCAAGGCTGTCAAGATGGGCTGCAGAGCCAACAGTTGCCTCAACAGAGGCACAGGGATTGTTATGAAGAATAAAGGCAATCTTTCTTTGATGAGGAGGTGTTCTTCTTAAATCAATCCATCTTTCAATTCTAAGAGCAAGCTTTTTCACTCTCTCTTTTATTGGCATCTTTCTTCTTTCATCTTCACTTCCTTCAACCTGTGCAGAGATTATTAAAGGCTCAATCACGCCTTCAAACTCAGGAAGCGCAACTGACCAGCCTATGTCAAGATTCAACTCTTCCTTTTCCCATTCCTCAATTGTTTTGTAATAGGAAGAAACAGGGGATATGACAGGAACATCAAGCTTTTTAAGAATTTCTACTCCATCTGAGGCAATGTCAGTGTTATCCATTCTTTTTGTTCTGCTTGTTCCAAGAAAGAATGATATTAGCTTTACCATTGCGTCAATTCTTGGCTTGCCTTCTTTATCAATAAACCACTCAAGAACTACCTCTCCACTTCCCTTTGTTCCAAGAGCATCATCTTTAACTGAATAGGCAAAAGCAGCGATTACATTGAATCCCTTTGCTTCAAGCTCCCTGATAAGTAAATCCTCAACCTCTGTATTTCCATTTATCCAGTAATGCCTTGAAAAAAGAATGCCAACAGTTGGAGCATCCTTCTTTTTATACCAATCCATATATTCATCAATACTGGTAAAAATCTTTTCAGCATCTGGATGATAAACTCCTTCCCATGGAATCTGTTCAGGCTCTTCGTAATGAATATCAAGTCCTGCAACATTACTGGCTAAAAATAGAAACATATTTTTTATATTTTTCTCACCGTTTATAACAAGATAACTATAAGCTTTCCCTATAATTTCAGGAGCAACATCTGAGAGAGTCCAGTATGAAGGGTCATGTCCAAGACAGACAACTTTGCCTTTAATGCCACCTTCTTTTAGTTTTCTTTCAATCTTCTCCCATACAGACTCATTTGAACGATAAAAAAATAGAATATCAGCATCTTCAATATCTCTTAAAGCAATATCAAGTTTTTCAGGTTCATTTTCAAGTGCTCTTACAGAGTAAACTTTAACTGAAAAATCCTTTATATCTTTTGATGCCTTAAGAAGCATGTTGTAATAACTCTGCCATACAACTGCTACAACTTTAAGCATACAAGCCTCCATTGGAAAAATTTTTTAAGAGTTTTATAATAAAAATCAAAGAACTTGAGGTTTTAAAATGAAAAGATTTAGTTTTCCTGTCATTATTGAAAGAGATGAAGATGGTTACTTTCTGATTTACAGCACTGGACATATTATGCTCTGCCCGTCAATAAAGCTTCTTTTTACATCCACACCATAGACCCTTTTAATCAGCTCCTCAGTAATGATATCATCTGGTTTGCCTTCTGCAACCTTTGCTCCTGAATTAATTACAACAACTTTATCTGAGAAAAATCCTGAAAGATTGGGGTCATGAAGAGTCATTACAGCAGTCAATTGTCTTTCTCTTACAATTTCCTTAATTTTTTTAAGCACATTTATCTGATTTCTAAAGTCAAGATGACTTGTTGGCTCATCAAGTAGCATTACAGGCGCACCCTGTGCGATTGCCCTGGCTATCAATGTAAGCTGACGCTCTCCACCACTTATCTTTGTATAAGGATTATCCTTAAGATGCTCAATCCCAACAATGCTTAATGCTTCACTTACTTTCTCATAATCTCTTTTCCCTGGAGACGAAAAAACTCCCACATAACTTGCTCTTCCCATTAAAACCACATCAAAAACAGAGTATGAAAAAGGTGGCTCATGCTCCTGAGGAACAACTGAAAAAAAACGAGCCCTTTTTCTGAATGAGAGACCTTCAACTGAAGCTCCATTTACCCTCACCTCACCCCTGTAATACTTCCACAAACCTGAGATACATTTAAAAAGAGTTGTTTTTCCTGAGCCATTTGGTCCAAGAATGGTAGTTATTTGTCCTTTTTTAGCCTGAAAGCTTACTCCCTTAATGACATCCCTGCTTTCACCTTTATGTCTGAAAAATAGCTCATTAACCTCAAGCATCACTTGCCCCAAGCTTGCTTTCCGCCTCTTTTCATCAAATATATAAAAAACGGTGCTCCTGTAATTGCTGTTACTATTCCCACAGGAATGTCAAAACTCGTAAGGGTTCTTGATACAGTGTCAGCTAAAATCATAAATGATGCTCCTGCTGCAAGACTCAATGGCAAAAGAGTTTTATGGTCAGGACCTGTAAGCATTCTTACAAGATGAGGAACCATAAGACCAACCCAGCCAATAATCCCTGTAACAGATGTGGCAACTGCAACTGCAAGAGTTGAAAATCCAATGAAAAGAATTCTATCCCTTGATATATTCACACCAAGAGATTTTGCTTCCTCCTCTCCCATGCTCATAACATTAAGCCTCCATCGCATGAGAAATATGGGAAAAATTCCCGCAAAAATACCTATACCTGCCATCTTTACTGTATTCCAGTCAGCAAGAGAAAAGCTTCCCATCAACCAGTAAACAATGCTCTGAAGCTTATGAGGGTCAACAAGAAACTTCACAATTGAAACCATTGCTGTAAAAAAGGCTGAAACAATCACTCCTGAGAGAATAAGAGGAAGACGGGATACCTCTCCCTGTGTTCTTGCAACAGAGTAGGTAATAACAACTGATGCTACTGCAAAAACAAAAGCCATAAGCTGAATTGGTAGATAGCTTAAAAATCCAATTGTTATGGCACATCCAAAAGCTGCACCTGCTGAAACACCAAGAATGAAAGGGTCAACAAGTGGATTACGAAATATTCCCTGAAGCGTCACCCCTGCACAAGACAGTGCTGCTCCAACAAGCCCGGCAAGAATTACTCTCGGAAGCCTTATATCAATGATTATCGCTTTTTCAGGAATATCGCCTATATCAAAAACGTGAAGGGCTTCATTAAGCAGTATCTTTAAAACCATAACAGGTGTCACTCCATAGGCACCCAAAAAAAGCGCAAACCAGCCAATCAAAAGAGGAGAAACAATAATTAACAATACCTTAATACCCTTCATACTGCCTCACATTATAATAGGATATTCCGAATACTTTTCGGTAGAAGCTGTCAGCAATTTTTTCAAAATCAATATCTTTAAATGCTTCAGGATAAATCTTCATTGCCATGTATAGCGCTACTGGTGCAAGTCTTGGTGACCATGTGGACCACTTTGGAAGTTTATAAACTTTATGCTCCCTTACTGCCTTTACAAATCTCCATTGAGAGTTATTGTAGAGCCACGATTCATTGTATCCTGCTGAGCCCCATATAAAAATCACATCAGGATTCCACTGAATAATTTTTTCCACTGATACATCCATATTCCTCTGCTTTATTGAGTTGGCAGGATTTACTCCACCTGCAATCTCAATCACATCATTTGTAACACCAACAGCACCTGAAACTGTTGTTGGTTTTCCACCAAGATGTATAACTTTTTTTCTTTTGTTCATTGGTATCTTTGATACCCTGTCTTTTATAAGCTTGAAAATTTTCTTCATCTCTGAAATAATGTCCTCTGCTCTTTTTTCTTTTCCAAAAAGCTTTCCATGAATTCTCATTACTTCATAAAGCTCGCTCAGGCTGTCAGGATATATTCCTATTACATTGATACCTTTTTCTTCAAGAAATTTTATGGTATTTGGATTGTATGTCCAAGTAATCACAATATCAGGATTAAGCTTAAGAACTGCTTCAACATTGACATCAGAGCCTGCACCTACAGTTGGTTTTCTCAATTGAGGATTTGTCTTAACAATTGCTTTATAAAGATCACAGTGCTCCTCTGCCCAGCGGGATACCCCTGCTACTTGATTCCATATATTCAATGCAGGAATGAGTTCATAAGAAATGACAATCACCGCTCTTTTCACAGGAACCTCAACAGTAATCTTTCTATCAAGCTTGTCAACTACAGTATAGGTAGAGGCATAAGTTGCCCCTACCCATGTTAATGTAATTAAAAAAGCTAAAAGTTTAATGTAAGCTCTGTAAACCATGATCTTCCCGGTGCTCTGTAGTATTGATAGTACTTTCTATCAAAGATATTGTCCACTGAGAAACTCAGCTTTGCAAACTTTGTAAGCTGGTAAGATACTCTTCCATCAACAACAAAGTATGGGTCATAGGAGCCATAGACATTGTTGACATAGTCTGAGTTATCATCATTACTGAACCACTTACCCACATATCTTCCGATAACCATGGCTGAAAATCCTGATTTTTCAAACTCTGCCCCAATATTTGCTCTCCACAGAGGTGTATATGTAAGTCTGCATCCAACAGTTTTTGGGTTAGCTTCATTTTCTTTAATTTTAGAGTCAGTATATGTAAAGTTACTGAATAATCTCAGCCATTTTTCAAATCTTTGCTCAATCTCAAACTCAACCCCCCTTGATTCAGCTTTTCCAACATTAACAAGTTCCTGATATTTTGATGTAACTGTTTTACGATAAATTAGATCCTTCATGTAGTTCTCAAAATATGTTAAAGAGACTTTTGCACCTTTCCACAGTTTTTGCTCAACTCCAATATCCCATGAGACAACAGTTTCAGGATCTAAATTAGGATTTGCAGCATATGTAATTCCTGTAGATGATGTCCATGTTCTGTAAAGCTCATATACTGTTGGAGGTCTGAATGCTTTTCCCACTGAGCCACGAAGAGTTGTTGTATCAAAGGGTTTATAAACAAGAGCTAACTTTGGTGAAAAGGAGGATTTTGACTTTGATGGATAATCCTTTGGATAACCAGCTTTGCCGACATCATTTACATATCCATCATAGGTTTTCCACCAGTCCTCTCTAAAACCTACATAAGCAGTCAAATTATTGAGAAGCATTATCTCATCCTGAATAAAAATAGCGTATGTTCTATCCTTTCCCTTTGATTCGTACTTTAAGGTTGTTGTTGAATCTTCGTCTCTCCAGTCTTTTAAATACTTTTCCTTTGTATCTGCATATCCGTGCCTGAAGGAACCACCAAAAGTAAGAATTTGATTGTTAAAAACTGGAAGACTAAACTGTAAGTCAGCCATGTATGATTCTGCAGGAGTATTTGATACATAACCACATTTTGTCGGATCTGAGCCACATCCAGACCTTGTTGCCTGAGATAAAGTTGTTACATACCAGTCTTTTTCTGTATCAAGGTATGAAAGATTCAGCTTCATTTTTAAGTCTTTGTAAAGATTTGATTCTAATCCAATCTTATATGTATTCTGAATTCTCCCTCCAGCACCTGGAAGAAATGTACTTTCACTTACACTTCCATATTTCCATACAGGATTGCCAGAAGCATCCCTTAAATATGTATGAGGGTCATCATAGTTGTATTCATAACGGTTTCTCATAAAGGCAAAATTTATTTTTGTATCTTTTGTGAATTCATACTGTGCTTTTATTGTAATTCCATCATCCCACCAACGATTATCTCCTTTATCACCAATTAAATAGGCTGTTTTACCCTCTCTTGTTGAAGTTATTTCATATCCAGTAATTCCTGTAGTTGGCTTTGATGTCTGAACATTCAAATCAGTTGGATATCCGTTTGTTCCCTGCCAGCCATAACTTAAAAATATGCTTAATCTATCCCAGAGTTTATCTCCATAGGATGCGTAAATTCTTCTCATATCATCCATTGCTTTTCCTCTGTCCCAGCTTGAGCCATATCCTGTTTTAAAAGTAAACTCCCTCTTTTCAGGCATTTTCGTAATAAAGTTTACAACGCCACCCATTGCATATCCACCATAAAGTGATGAAAAAGGTCCTTTAACAACCTCAACTCTTTCAAGGTCTTCTGGATAGTATCCGCCCATCTTTACATTGCCTGTATATGGATTATTTAGAATCACTCCATCCATAAGAATCAGTGTTCTTTTCTGATCAGGAATACCTCTCAAAGTAATAAATGAAAGAGTATCCATCAAACCTTTGCCTCTTCTTACGAATACACCAGGGACATCATTCAATGTCTGGTCAATGCTCTTAGGTGCTTTAAGCTCAATTTTCTCCTTTGTTACAATGCTTACAGATGCCGGTGCAGACTCAGCTGAAGTCTCTGTTCTTGTAGCAGTAACCACGATCTCCTCAAGCTTTGCATCCTTTTCCTCTGCAAAAACAGGTAAAAAAAGACATAAAACAAACATAATGCATAAAAAAGTCTGAAAAATCATCTCTACGCCCCTCCTTGAAAAATTTTACAAATACTCTGCTCCCTTCAGAGAGGCTTGAGACTCTTCATGAGTCTGATTAATAAAAAAAGCCGTGGCTGGCTCATGCCATCCACGGCCTTCATGACCAAGTTTTACCCTTCGTGGGTTAAAATATTAAAGCAGAAATTTATAGTTTAAGTCAACATCATTTATTAAATCCGTATTTTTCAGGATTTTTTAATATAGCTTTGTAATAGTTATAAAAATTTGAAATATCCTCAAAATGCTGATTTATTACTGTGTAAAGCTCCTCAGGAGTTACTTCCCAGTAAATGTGAACGAGTCTGTTTCTATATCCTGCAAGATTTTTATTTTTTTCAGCAAAATCCTCAGGAATAAGACCATATCTACCAAGGCTTAATATTATCTCCTGATAATCTTTTGTTTTTGCTCCCAATCGTGAAAGCAAATGACTACCAATTGTTAATATGCCCTCAACTGCTCTTCTTAAATAGTGTTCTGCCATAATGTAGTTTCTTTTATCTTTGATGAAATCATCTTTATTGATTCTTTTTAAAATATCCATTTCTTCCAATGCCTCATGAATCTGTGAAAGAATAGTTGTCATTTTTGAGATATTTATTTCTCTACATCTAATCATCTGCTAACACTGCCTCGTTAAATATGTTTTCAAAGTATTTAAAATCAAGATACTGCATTATAACTTTGTCCTTATATTCATCGTAAAACTCAGTATCAGAGCAGAAGAGCAGCAGCCCTTCTGTGACAGCATTAAATTGAAGACTAAGTGGAGCTTCATGTAAATAAACAATGTCAATCTTTCCTTTAAAGTTTTTTGAAATTTCACTGTAAATTTCTCCATATACTTTTACAGGGTTCTTCATAGGTAAGGTTTTATCTCTGAACAATACTGCAAAATCAATATCACTTCCCTTATGAAATGTGCCTTCAACTAAAGAGCCAAAAATCAATATGGCAACCACACCAAGAGATTTAAATTTTTCTTCGTCAAACTTTTTTTGGGATAAATCCATAGGGATATTATAACATCTTCTAAAATGAGGCTATTACAAACTTTCTTCCGTTAAGCTCTATTATTTTTACATCAATTTCGTAAACATCTTTTATCAGTGAGGGTTCAATTATGTTGATATCTCCAGTTTGGTAAATCTTACCATCTTTCATAAAAATAAAATAATCGGCAAACTGAATGGCAAGATTAATGTCGTGTAAAACAATGATTGTGGTGAGATTTAAACTCTCCGTTAATCTCTTTAAAATTTGAAGTATCTCAATCTGATTTTTTGGATCGAGATGGTTTACAGGCTCATCAAGCAAAAGCACCCTGGGTTGCTGAGCAAGAGCTCTTGCTATAAGAACTTTCTGTGCTTCGCCTCCGCTTAGTTCATTGATCTTACGGAAAGCAAAATCTTTAAGCCCGAAATTATCAATTATTTTTTCAACCACTTCAAGGTCTCTTTCAGTTGGTTCAAAGAATATATGAGGCTTTCTTCCAAGAAGTATGGCATCAAAAACCGAGCTATATGGTGTAGAGTTTGACCGTTGAGGCAGATAGGCAATTCTCTTGGCAGTCTCTCTTGCTGAAAACTTTCTTATATCCGCACCATCTATGTAAACTGTGCCTCTCGCTGGTTTTATGATTCTGTCAATGGTTCTTAAGAGAGTTGACTTACCAGAGCCATTTGGTCCAAGTATAGCATGAACAAATCCATCACTAAATTCCAGATTAACTCCCTTGAGAACTTCTCTGTCTGCATAACCAGCTGAAAGCTCTTCTATCTTAAGCATTTAAAATCTTCTCCTTCTTATAAGTAAATAAAAAAACATGGGTGCACCTGCAAAGGAAGTTATAATCCCAACAGGCAAAACAGACGGAGAAATTATTGTTCTTGCAATCAAATCAGAAACGGAAAGCAAGACTGCACCAAAAATGGCTGAGTAAGGGATTAAAAATCTGTGATCACTGCCAATGATAAGCCTTATAATATGAGGAGATATTAATCCAACGAATCCTATTATCCCGAGAAAGGCAGTGCAAACAGAGACAACTAAGGCACTGAAAAACATTCCCGAGACTCTCAAGAACTTTATATTAACACCAAGACTTTTTGCCACTTCATCTCCCCACAGCACTGTATTAAAATTCCATCTATTAAGAAAAAAATAGACAAAACAAAGGCAAAAGGCAATAAACATAAGTTTGTTTTCAAGCCATCCTGCCTTTCCTATGTCTCCGAATGTCCAGAAAACAGTTGCAGCCACCTGAAAATCACTGGCAAAATACTGTAAAAACATGGTTGCTGAACCAAAAAGGCTACTCAATGCAACACCGGCAAGAATTATTGCCTCTGAAGTTATATTTTTAAGAAACGAAATAAAAAGAATCAGCAAAACTGTAAGAATCGCTCCAGCAAATGCTGAAATTACAACGGGATAACTTTTAAATACTGTTACCGACTCAGTTCCAAATGAATGGGGCTGTCCAGCCCCAAGAAAAATTATTGCAAAGGCGGCACCAAATGCAGCACCGTGAGAAACTCCAAGCGTAAATGGAGAAGCCAATGGATTTTTAAGCACATTCTGCATTACAGCACCTGCAACTCCTAAGGATGCTCCTGCAAGAATAGCACCAACTGTTCTCGTCAATCTTATATTCCATACTACATAGGAGTTTTCAGTGTTATTGAATATAGCTCTGATAACTTCACTTACTGGAAGATTCATTGAACCCGTTGAAACAGAGACAGCTGCCACTACAATAAGGAGAGCAAACAAAAAAAATCCAAAGGCAATCTTTGAATAAAAGGACTTAAGATACTGTTTTTTTATTGAATGCTCAGTGGACAGTAATTCCTGAGTCTTTAAACTCAACTTTTCCATATCCTTTGTATACTCGTTTTAGATCATCGTAAACATCCATTCCAAGAAATTTCTTAAATATCTCTGCTGCCTTTTTTCGTGGCTCTATATCCCTGAATTTATCAGGATAGATAACTTTGCCTATGAAATAGGCATTGGCAAGGAGAATCTCAAGATTTGTTCTGTAAAAATTATATGGGAAAACAGTGTAAACCTTTCCGTTCTTTACTGCTTTAAGTTTTTTATAAAACTCTTTATTTTTTAAGTAATCATCGTTTACAAGAGAGATTCCACCTGTATCAATGAACAGATACTGAGGATTCCATACGAGAAGCTTTTCCCTGTTAATGAAAACATGTCCAATTCTACCAATTTCATCAACCACATTTTTAACATTAATCCATTGAAGAGGCGGATAATGGGCTTCAGAGCTTGTTATTCCATGAGCACCCCTTGCGCTAATTGCACCTATGTAAACTGTTGGTCTGGCTGAACTTGCTGTTCTTTTTTTTAGGTCCGAAATGCATTGTTCAATGTATTTGTTTAGCTCTGTTGCTCTTTTTTCTCTATCAAGAATCTTTCCAAGAAATGTAAAGGTATTCTTAATATCTTCAATTCTGAATCCCTCTGTCCCTGCATACTGAATAACAACAACTGGAATCCCTGTTTTACTCTGAATCAACTCAGCATTGTCAACTTCAAAGGTTATAACCAGATCAGGCTTTACAGTGATAAGTTTTTCAAAATCAGGAAGCTTTCCTGGTCCGCCTTCACCAATTGAAGGAATATTCTGAACTTTATCCTTTATTGCAAGCCAGTATACCTTTCCTGTAGCAGGATTACCTCTCATGACACTCTGTTTTTCTACTCCCTCAATTCCTACAACCTTATCAAATGCCTGAAGATAAACAATATAGCGCAATGAAGCAGATAGTGCAACAACTCTTTCAACTTTTTTCGGAATTGTAACCTTTCTTCCAGCCATGTCAGTTACTGTAACCATCTCTTTTGCACTGACATAGGATGCAAGAATAAAAATGAAACATATTGTAAATAAAACCTTTTTCATTTATCCTCCCTGTGGTCTGTATTCAATAACAATCTCTCCATCCCAAATAGAAACACTCCAGTGCCTTAGCAGACTTTCTGCTTTATTCCTTACATAACCAATTGACCTGAACTCATACTCCTGCATAAATACTCTCTAAAACCTCCCCAACTTCTCTGAATGCTTCAGAGTTTTCTGGAATTTTTCCATCAATTGAAAAACTATAAACATCAGAAGAGAAATGTATCACGCCTGAAAGAGGCAATCCTTTTTTCTGAACTGTCTCTTTAACTTTAGTTTCAATCTCAGCAGGCAGTTTGTTGACAATAAAATAAACATTTTTACCCATCTTTTGAGCAAGTCCAACTACTCGCTCAGCAACTTCAATAGAGTCAAGATAAGGCTCTGCAACTGCCACAACTGTATCAATCCCCTTTTCTATACCTCTTCCAAAATGCTCCACACCCGCTTCTGTGTCAACAACTATAACTTCATTATCCAGCAACTCAATCTTTTCAAGAAACTCCCTGCTTACAACTCCCATCGGGCAAGCACATCCTTCCATCGGCTCTTTAATTTTACCTATTGAAACAAGAGCCAGATTGCCATCTTTCTTGATAAACTCCGCTGGAATATCATCAATGCTGAATGTATCCTTTTCAATCACGCTCATTTTTGGCTCTTTTTCTCCAGACTGAAATCTCTTGATCAGACTTTGTTGCACACTTTTTTTACCTCCAAGAAAATCCATAAAAGAAAAGGGAGGTTCATTGAAGCCAAAAAGCCTATAAAGTGTCTGATTGCTTTCATCAGAGTCAACAACAAGAACTCTCTTGCCTCTCTTTAAAAAAGCCTTTGCAAGTGCGTAAACAATAAAACTTTTACCAACTCCACCTTTTCCACATACTGCAATCTTTTTCATTATCTGATCCTCCTTAAAAAGCAAATGATACAGATCCTCTCATTGTAAATGGAGCGCCCACTCCATAAGTTGTGTTTGATACAGCATCGTCCATTGCATTGATTACAGAAACATACTTTTTATTGAATATATTGTCAAACTCCAGTGATATTTTCAATGCCTTGAGCATTCCTACTTTTTCCTTAACATAGTTTAGTTTTAAATCAAACACTGCATAAGAAGGAATTTCTTCTTTGTGTTCGCAATCTCCATATCTTTTTCCAAGATAACGCATCTGAGGAATTATCTCAAAGTCCTTATATTTTGCAATGAGTCCTGTTACAACAGTCCACTTTGGGACATCAACCACCTGTTTACCATCTGTAGAGAGAGTTTTACCCGAGTAAGTTATATTCCCATCATAAGTCAGATGATTGAATGTGGGATTGAGATAAAAAGTGAGCCAGTCAGAGGCAAAAACAGTGGTTCCTATTTCAAAGCCATATCCCTTTGCTTTCCCTATGTTTTGTTGGTAGTTTACAGGTTTGCCTGTGGATGGATCAATAACTCTCGGATCAGTAATTGTTGTCAAAAGATTTTTATGTCTTGAGAGAAAAATTGTTGGATTTACCTCTATGAAATCCTTGCGAAATCTTAAGCCTATGTCAATGTTGTCAGACTGTTCAATGTCTCTGTTTTTAAATAGATCACTTATCGGAATTCCTGCAGCTACAAATTGATTGTAAAGTCGGTTATATAAATTTAAAATTGGCATGTAGGCATATGGTCTTATATAGTTTCTTCCATAACTTAAGTATGCTTCTATGTTTTCATTAAAAGTATAGGATACACCAGCTGTTGGAAGCCATATATCATATGTCTCTGCTTTTCTATCAAGGTATGGTGCTCTCGTTAGTACAGGATTGCCTCCAACAAAAATAGTTCTATATCCTTCACTGGCTGAATCTTTAAACTTAAAATATTTAATACCTGCCTGCCAGTTAAATTTATCTATAGTTCCTGCAACTTTTAAGTAGGGACTGTTAACATAGGTAGTTCCAGTAGTTGCTAAAACTCCATAACCTCTGTAACTCAGGCTACCGTCTGAGTTAATCCAGTAGTTTTCAGAGTAAATATTCATATCAGCTGATTCATAGTTATAGCCTGCGGTTGCTTTCACTGTATTAAAATCAAGGGCAATCTCTGCTATGATACCCTTTCTTTCAATGTCTCTTGTTCTTTGCTGAACTCCTGGTTTACCTGAAATATTTGATGAGCCATCCCATATTTTAGCATCCTCTTTCGAAATATATGGTTTTAACACAATTTTTAAATATTCGGTTACCTTTGCAGTAATTGATGCGAAGAGATCTCTGTTTTTTGATATTCTCTGTTAAATTTGTAATAAAGATAATCCTGTGCAGGAATTCCTGTTATTGAGCTATTGAATTCAAGGCGATAGTACTGATCAAGATCTTTTGTTTGAGCATAAGTGAAGAAGCGATATTTGTCATGCTTTATTTCATTGAAGTTTCCCCAGATTTTGATTTCTATGTTTTTCCCGATTGGCTGAACAAGGGTAAAATTCAAATTATTTCTTGGTCCAATCTCTCCAGGACCTTTCCATTTATCCTGCCCTGTAAAAGAGTAGGAAAGAGAAAATCTTGTATCAGTTGGTTTGATTTCTCCAGAGTCAAATCTAAGATAGGTTCTCTTATACTCAAAAGAACCTATTGATTGAGACAACTTTAACCCAATTTCTTTTTGAGCCCAAAGTGGCCTCAACTCAATAGCACCACCTCTATTCCCAACTCCTGAACCTAAATCAGCAGGAACTGCTCCTTTGTAAACCGCTATGCTTTGGAAGTTTTCAAGGTCATAGATGTATGCTCTTGGTCCCATTGGATTTCCACCATAATTCGGGATTCCTTCAACAGTCATTGCTCCAAGATAACCTCTTACTCCTCTGATTCTTATGTTTGCCTGCTCTGTTGCTAAATTATTTGCATCAACGCTTTCAAAAACAACACCTGGCAGAATTGAAATTGCCTCGTATACATTTGTTTTCCCTCTCTCTCCAGAAAGTTCAATTCCCTTTGTGGTTATCTCTGTTCCAGTGTAAACTGTCTCTCCAGTTTGCTTTGTGGGAACAACAATTTTCTCTCCAGTAACCACGATCTCCTCAAGCTTTGCATCCTTTTCCTCTGCAAAAACAGGTAAAAAAAGACATAAAACAAACATAATGCATAAAAAAGTCTGAAAAATCATCTCTACGCCCCTCCTTGAAAAATTTTATAAATACTCTGCTCCCTTCAGAGAGGCTTGAGACTCTTCATGAGTCTGATTAATAAAAAAAGCCGTGGCTGGCTCATGCCATCCACGGCCTTCATGACCATGTTTTACCCTTCGTGGGTTAAAATATTAAAGCATAAATTTATAGTTTAAGTCAACAGATGAATCCAGAATTAAAGAGACACTCAGACAGTGGTTGTCATTCCGTTCCTTTTTCTTTGTCATTCCGACTTTTTTTATCATTCCGAGCCGCCAGAGGCAGGCGAGGAATCCCCTCCGTTTCTTTCGGCATTGGAAGACTTAGAGATTCCTCGGGTGGGATGCCACCCTCGGAATGACAAAGTAAAGGTGGAATGCCACCCTCGGAATGACCTTTCAATTTGTCATTCCGAGCGCGAGCGAGGAATCTCCTCCTTACAATAGAGATTGCCACGCCCGACTTCGTCGGGCTCGCAATGACTGAAAAGGGGTGTCATTCCGAGCCGCCAGAGGCAGGCGAGGAATCCCCTTTGTTTCTTTCGGCATTGGAAGACTTAGAGATTCCTCGGGTGGGATGCCACCCTCGGAATGACAAAGTAAAGGTGGGATGCCACCCTCGGAATGACAAAGTAGAGGTGGGATGCCACCCTCGGAATGACAAAAAAAGTGGAATGCCACCCTCGGAATGACAATGAAAATGGCATTGAGTCCCTCGCAATGACAGAAATAAAAGCTCGGGACAGGTCCCTCGGAAGGACAAAAAAATATGGAATGACAATAAAGATATGGAATGACAACTTAGTTAGGCAGATTCAGATACCTAACACCTAAAGGTGATTAAAAATTCAAAGTTTAAAAGACTGAATCTTTCAATAGCTCTGTTCAGGATTTGACTTTTATAGAGATATTGTTCTAATATTTTGTCTATGGAACTTACAGTCATTGACCTTATAAAACAAACAGGAGTTGTTGCAAAGGCTGTTTTACTTATACTTCTTTTCTTCTCCATACTTTCCTGGGCTGTTATATTTTACAAGTGGAAACTATTCAAAAACATGAAAAAGGAAAATCAAAAATTCTTTGAAGCCTTTTTAAATTCCAATGGAGCAAAGGAGCTTTTTGCTATAGCTAAAAGATTTGAATTAAGCCCTCTTGCTTCTCTTTATAGAGGAGTTTTCTCAGAGGCTTACGGTAAAAACCCCAGCAATATTGAAGCTATTACAAAAAAATACTCCTCCGATGAAATAAATAAAGTGGAAAGTTATCTTGGTTTTCTTGCCACCACAGGCTCCACAACTCCATTTATAGGACTTTTTGGAACAGTATGGGGAATCATGGATGCCTTTAGACACATAGGGCTGAAAGGTTCTGCTTCAATTGCCACTGTTGCACCGGGTATTGCAGAGGCACTGGTCACAACAGCTGCTGGTCTTTTTGCAGCTATTCCTGCAGTAATTGCTTACAATTACTTTACATCTCAGGCAAATAAAATAATTAATGAAGTCAATGACTTTTCTGAAACCCTCTTAAAATACCCATGGCAGGATTAACACCTCGCAGAAGGTCATCAATAGCAGACATTAATGTTACTCCTCTGGTTGATGTTATGCTTGTATTGCTCATTATTTTTATGGTTACAGCTCCTCTTTTAAAACAGGGAATTGATGTAAATCTTCCAAAGGCAAAAGGAAAAAGTCTTGAAGAATCTGAAAAAATAAGCATTGTCATTACTAAGGAAGGCAGAATATTTTTAAACGATAAAATAATTAACAAAGATGAGCTACCCTCAATACTCAATTCATACAGAGAAAGCAATACTGCTGTATTTTTAAAAGCTGATAAAGACGTTCCTTACGGTCTTGTAGCCGAGGTTATGGGGGAAGTTAAAGCTGCTGGAATAGAGAAAATAGGAATGGTAACAGAGCCAAAAGAAAGTAAATGACAGGCAAAATTTATTCTTCTGTCTTCCTATCTATCATTTTTCACAGTTTGTTTATTCTGGTTTTAATCTTTGGAGTAAGAAATTCTGTTAAAGATTTTAAAAATCTCACATATGTAACACTGATTCAAGAGACTGCTGCTCAGTCACAAACAGCCTCATCAAATGAAGAAAATAAAACGCCTGGCAGAGTTCAATCAATCAAACAGCCACCAGAGGAGATAAAAGTTTCAAGGAAGTCTGCAGAAAAAGAATCAAAAATTTCAAAACAAGATGAGCAACTTCTTCAGGAAAGAATTGCAGCCCTTAGAGCTAAAAAGAAAATCCTTGAAAAAGCTCAATCAGGCTCTGTAGAACTTAAAAGCGAACAAAATACTAAGGGAAGTGGAGTTTCATCAGGCTATTTAGCATTGATCTCTGGAATCATAAGACAGCACTGGAGTGTTCCTGATACTGTTCCTAAAAATCTTGAAGCAGTAGTTTCAGTGCGAATTCTTTCAAATGGACAGGTTATCATTGAAGGATTTGAACAAAAGTCAGGAAACATGCTTTTTGATTCTTCAGTATTGATAGCAATTAAAAATTCCTCTCCTCTTCCACCTCCTAAGAGCGTGATTGTTGTAGGATTGAGGTTTAAGCCATGAATTCAGGATTAAAAAAATTGATGGTTTTCACTATCTCTCTTACTCTCTGCCTTCATTCTATAGCACTAAGTTCTGCTTTTGCAGAAAAAATCTATCTTGATATAAATCAACCAGAAATTAAAAAACTTGCTCTTGCAATTGAGGGATTTGACACACTGCCTGTTGTATTTAACACCATAAAGGATGATCTTGAATTTACAGAATATTTCAGGGTTTACGGACCTTTTCCATTTAAAGAAGAGACATTTGACCCCAGCCTGTGGAAGTCCTCTGATGTTGAGATTATTGTAAGGGCTGAGACTTTGAACAAAATTTCAATGAAAGTTTTTACTGTTACTTCTTCATCGCCAATATTTGTAAAGGAATATCCTTTAAAGAATGATCAAGCTACAGGCAATCTTATTGCTTCTGATATATACAGGTTATTAACAGGTAAAGAAGCACCATTCTTTAATCGCTTTGCTTTTGTGAGAAAACTATCAAACACTATGGGAATTTTTTTAAGTAACTGGAATGGGAAAACTATTTACGATACAGGACTGAGAAGACAGATAATATCAAAAGTTGTTTTCAAAGGAAACAAGATTTTTTACTCCTGTCTTCACGGAAGATTCTGGAAAATAGAAGTATTTGACACAACAACCAAAACAAACAAAGAGATTATAAAGAGCAAAGCATTGCTTTTATTGGGTGATGTATTAAATGAATCAGAGTTCCTTTATTCAGAAAGTGATGGTGAGATCTCTGAAATTAAGATTTCTGACATCTATGGAAAAACAAAAACAATATATTCATCCCGATGGATTGATACTTCTCCAAGATGGACAAAATCTTCTATATTTTTCGTTTCAAATAGAGGTGGTTACCCGCAAATTTATCAAATGACGCACTCAGGAAGAGAAATCAGTAGAACAACATATAACGGAAGATACAATACAGAGCCAGCTATAAGTCCAGATGGTAGTAAACTGGCTTTTTCAGGGCTTAATGGAAGTTTTCAGGTTTATGTTATGGACATATCGTCAGGTATAAAAACCCAGGTAACAAGACAGGGTAACAATGAGCAGCCTTCTTTCTGTCCTGATGGTCATTTTTTAACGATAATGTCAGACAGAAGGGGAAAAAAAGAGATATATCTTATAAGTTCTGACGGTGCTGTTCAGAAATCCCTGACACATGGATATCTTCCCTCGTGTAGCAGATAATGGTTCATTCAGGAATAGATAGATTTGAAAAAACTCTTCCCAGGAGATTTTATGGTTTACGGGCTGGAGTTCTTATTCATCCAGCCTCTGTAAGTAGAAAACTCATTTACACGAAAGATATTCTATTTGAAAGTAAAAAAATCAGGGTTAAGGCTTTTTTTGGACCACAGCACGGAATATTTGGAGATACTCAGGACAACATGATTGAATGGGAAGGTTTTGTGGATAAAATAACAGGCTTACCAGTTTACAGTTTATATGGAAAAACGAGAAAGCCAACAGCACAAATGCTTGACGGTATTGAAGTTTTCATTGTTGATCTTCAGGATATTGGAGCAAGATACTACACATTCATCTGGACAATGGCTTTATGCATGGAAGCCTGTGAGGAAAAGGGAATACCGATGGTTGTCCTTGATAGAGTAAATCCAATTGGAGGGCATCTAACAGAAGGACCTGTGCTCAAGGTAGAGTTTTCATCATTCGTAGGATTGCATCCATTGCCTGTTCGCCATGGAATGACAATAGGTGAAATAGCCATGTATTTTAGACAGCAGTTTTATCCGAAGCTTGCTCTTACAGTTATTCCTCTTTATGGCTGGAAGAGAAATCAATGGTTTGATAAAACAGGACTACCCTGGGTAATTCCTTCACCAAATATGCCAACCATTGATGCTGCCACAGTTTATCCCGGAATGTGTCTTCTGGAAGGAACTATTTTAAGCGAAGGAAGAGGCACAACAAGACCCTTTGAAATATTTGGAGCACCTTTTATAGAGCCTGAAAAACTTGTAAAGAGACTGAATGAGTTCAAGTTGAAAGGAGTATTTTTTAGACCTCTTTACTTCAATCCCACTTTTAATAAATTTTCTGGTAAGTTATGCGGAGGTGCACAGATTCATGTGATAGACAGGGAAAAATTTAAACCCTTCAAAACAGCCATTGCAGTCCTTCTTACAGTAAAGGAACTTTATCCAGAAGTTAATCTGTGGCGTGAACCTCCCTATGAATACGAGTTTGAGAAACTTCCATTTGACATTCTTGCTGGTTCATATAGATTGAGGGAAGAAATTGAAAAAGGTAGCCCACTAAAAGATATTGAACAATGGTGGAGTGAAGAAAACGAAGAGTTTGAGAAAATACGAAATAATTATCTAATTTATAAATAAGGTGAGGACGGATTGAAAGACAGCGAATACTTAAAGGGTATTAAAGGCTTCATCCTTGCTGCAGGATATTCAACGAGACTCAGACCCATTACAGAGCAGATTCCCAAACCATTAATGCCAGTTGCTGGCGAGGTCTTGCTTGAATACATTTTTAAAAATTTAAATGCTCTGACCACAGAGATTGGTATAAATTTGCATTATAAAGCAGAGGAGATTGAAGATTACATAAAAAAGCAGAATCTTTCATTAAAAACATTTTATGAAGAGGAGATTCTTCTTACAGGCGGAGCACTGTGGAATGCAAAAGAGTTTCTTAAAGACTCTGTTTTTATTGTCCATAATGGAGACATTTACTCTGATGCAAACATTAAAGAAGCAGTAAAATGGCACATAGAAAATGAAAACTCAATAACCCTTCTGGTTCACGATTACAAGCCTCACAATAAATTAATTGTTGATGAAGATGGAAATTTGCTTGGAGTTGGAGATTCCGATGAATCTCATCTTGCCTTTTCAGGAATTGCTATTTATAGTGCTTATGTGCTTGAACTTTTACCTGAAGGTCCCTCATCAGTTATTGATTTGTGGCTGAAGGCAATTAAAAATGGATGCAGGGTAAGCACCTTTAAGGTAAAATACAGCTTCTGGTTTGATATTGGAACTCCTGGAGATTATGCCAGTGCAGTCTTTGATAAATTAAAGAGAAACTTTAGTTCCCTGTATATTCATCCTTCAGCCTCTGGATGCGAGCTCATTGAACCTGAAGGTAAGATAGTGATTGAGAGAGATGTAAAAATAACAAAGCCATTTAAGGGAAAAAACATCATAATTCTGCCTGAGACTGAATTTAAACCTGAAAATGATTACCTTTCAAACCTCATAATTGGTAAAAACTTTATGATACCATTTGAGACACTACACATTGAAACATTAACTTCTGGTGGGTCTGATAGAAAATACCTCAGAGAAAATAACAAAGTCTTTTGCACATGGGAAAAACTATCAGAGGATTTTGAAAAAACAATTGTTTTAAACGAGTTTTTTCATGAAAAAGCATTCCCTGTGCCTAAAATCCTTGAAGTAGACATAAATAAAAAAACGATTGTTTTTGAAGATCTTGGAGATTTAACCCTTTACAGCTGGTTTCAATGCAAAAGAACAGATGAAGAAATCGAAACACTCTATAAAAATATAGTTGAAGACGCTGGAAAACTTCACTGGAAAATATCTAAGGAAGCAACTGATTTAAATCTTCCAGAATTTGACTACTCCTATTTTCTCTGGGAAAGTGATTACTTTTTAAAAGAATGTGTCAGAGAAATATTTAAAGTTGAAGAAACCCCGGAAGAAGACTTCCATATGATTGCAGAAATTCTATCAAAAGCTCAAAAAGTAATATTGCACAGGGATTTACAGAGTCAGAATATAATTTTGAAAAATAGAAAAATCTATTTTGTGGACTATCAGAGTGCAAGATGGGGACCTGCAGGTTATGACATAGCTTCACTTCTCTGGGATCCATATGTAAAGCTTAAAGATGAAATAAGAATAAGGCTTGTTAATTTCTATATCAAAAGCCACGAGCTTGATGAAAAAGCTTTTTTACAAGAGCTCTCTTTATGCAGAATCCAGAGACATATGCAGGCTCTTGGAGCATACGGCTTTCTATCATTAAAAAAAGGGAAAAGAAATTTCCTTAAGTTTATTCCTTATGCAATAGACTTACTGGAAAAGGACATTGAAGAATGTCATATTAATCTTTCAGGGCTAAAAAACCTTGTTTTTAAAATCAAAAAACATTTAGTTCAGGGTTGTGTATTAAAATCCCTTTTAGTTCCTTAAGTTTTTTTCGTTCCTTTTCATCCTTAACTTTTTTTTCAAGTTTTCTGAGGCTTTTAAGCTTGCTTTCGTAAAGTTTTAAATATGCTGTGTATCTATTTCTGTCAACTTTTATTGAAAAATCTCCAGGAATGAACCACTTATCAGAGAAGTAAATCCATGAGGCAAAATCTGTTAATTCAAATCCCGGTAAAACATTTATTTTAGTGTGCCAAAAATCTTTTATTTTTAAGCCCTTCTCATCTGCAACAATTGTATATCCTCCTCTGAAAGGCTCTGCACCCTGAGTATCTTCATACTGCCATGTGGACACAGAAATCTGCCTTCCAATGTGGCAGCTTTTACAATCCCTTGCTTTTCCAAAAGGATGAGAAACCTCCTCAATCTGAAACCATAGTAAGTGGTTGTTACCAGCAGGAAGATTATCAACCGTTCCAACAATGTAATACATATCTTTCGTTTCACCGTTTATCCATCTATAGCGAAGTCCTGATGATAAAACATCTTCTTTAATATTGCCAACACTGTGGGGGAATATCTTTACAGGGAACCACCTCCCTTTTTGATCTTTCATAAGAATCAATGGTTTTTGAACTCCATAATAAAGTGAGTATTTTTTAAACGGCGTTGGTTTATCTCCTATATACCCCCTCCCCCACACTGTTATCTGATATCCACCAGCTTCTGTTACATGACAGGCTGTGCAGGTAAGATTTTTATGAATTGATTTTGCATGGGCTCTTTCAATTTCAATGTGACAGTCCTGACAGTCTGCCTTACGAGTCATGTCACCCATGCCTTTCCTGCCTACCTTATGGCAATCCACACAGTTGATACCTTTTTTGAAATGAATATCAGCAGTTCTTCCCTGTGGAATTGAATAAAAACCACCAATATAAGTTTCACCCCTTCTTGATTGAGCAGCACCGGTATGACATACAGAATTACCTCTTCCTCTTCCCATACAGCTGTAAGAGTCTGGCAGTTTTAAAAATGCGTGAGAGCCTTTTTCGCGACTCGGTGCATAGTGACAGTCAAGACAGCCAGCATGACAGATGTTACACATCTTCTGCCTACGCATTGCCTGTTCATCAGTAAAAGGGATGTTCATTTCTTTCCTAATCTTTTCAGTATTTGTAAAATCAAATCCTGCTTTTTTTAAAACTTCCTCCGGTGGAAGATCTGCGAAAGAAGGACCGCAGTTGTGAGGACCATATGGTTTTAACCAACTAACCATTGTCCTCTGTCTGAAGTTTATAGCCATTACTGTGGTTTTAAATTGCTTTAATTCATCTGCATGACATCCTGTCCTGCCGCATGTTTTTTTTGCTATATCAGGGTCAAAGTTAAAACTTTCAGTGCTTCTATCATGCCAGAGTACATTTCTTACTTGTGGATGCAGATGAAGTTCACCGTCTTCCTTTACCTTTGGAAGCATATCAAAGAGTCTGTCTTTGCCCTGTGGAATCAATCTATTCAGGTCAAAATCGTTTTTCTTATAAAGCATTTTTCTATCAACAATATCCATTGAATCCTTCACATAAATTGGTTTAAGCATACCCCTGTGGGCTTCATCTTTGTCCTTTGCTCTGCCATTACCAAGATGACAGTCTCTGCAAAAGACCGTCCTGTGTCCTGTCTGTTTTCGGACATCTTCTATAGTTACATAAAACTGTGGATATCCAAACTCAGCCATTTTTTCTTTTGAGCCATGACATTGAATACAGCCTTCTGATGAATCCATGTAGTAGTCATAACTAAAATATCCAATGATTACTAAAAATTGAAGGAAAAAAATTATGACAGTCACAGGTGAGGCTAAATCGCTGATTTTACCAAGCTTAAAGGTCATTGAAATTAATTTTAACATATAAAGGTCATCTGGGTATAACTGGTTCTTCCATTGACATAAATAATTCATTTGATATATACTCCTATATAGTATTCCTGCTTTGCAGGAGTAAAAACTACTCAGGGAGGTTTAAAAATGAGGAATTATGTGAATGCTTCGTGTGATTATGGGTGTAAGAAAAGAAGTTTTATTCCAACCCTTCTAATCGCAGGAGTTTTGCTCTTACTTCTCGTTAATTTTACATGGGCTGCAACTCCTCTCAGTGATGAAAGAGTAAAGGAAGCTCAGAATTGTGGAATTAATGTAGTGGATGTAAATGGAGCAAAGGAACTTATCAAAAAGGGTGCTGTTATTGTAGATGTCAGGGAATATACTGAATATGTAGCAGGACACATTCCAGGTGCAATCTGGGCTCCGAGAGGATTAATGGATTTTCAGGCTTTTACATGGCTGCCAGATAAGAATAAAACATATCTTATTTATTGCAAAACAGGTGGCAGAGGCTCAATAGTAACATGCGATTTGAAAAAGCTTGGTTATAAGAATGTGTACAATTTGAAAGGCGGATTTGAAGCATGGACAAAGGCTGGAGAGCCTGTAGAAAAGGGTGAACCAGAGGGTATGGGCAAAGGCATTAAGAAATAATTGACAAAATATAACATTTTAGGTTAATTTAAATTTTGATGGGCCTATAGCTCAGCTCGGTTAGAGCGCACCCCTGATAAGGGTGAGGTGGTTGGTTCGACTCCAACTAGGCCCATTGAGAATGTGGGGGCGTAGCTCAGTTGGGAGAGCGCCTGCTTTGCACGCAGGAGGTCGTGGGTTCGAATCCCTTCGCCTCCACTTTATTTTTCAAGAGTTTGTGAAACTCTCTCACTTTGAGTGTAATGGAGTATCTTTCCAATTCTTTAAATGCCTCCCAAGCCTCTCTACTGTCATCCAAAACTTCTCTTTTTGTCATTCCGAGGGGCTCAATGCCATTTTCATTGTCATTCCGAGGGTGGCATCCCACTTTTTTTTGTCATTCCGAGGGTGGCATTCCACCCGAGGAATCTCTGAGTCTTCCAATGCCGAAAGAAACGAAGGAGATTCCTCGCTCCGCTCGGAATGACAAATTGAAAGGTCATTCCGAGGGTGTAATCCCGCTTTTTTTGTCATTCCGAGGGTGGCATCCCACCCGAGGAATCTCTGAGTCTTCCAATGCCGAAAGAAACAAAGGAGATTCCTCGCTCCGCTCGGAATGACAAATTGAAAGGTCATTCCGAGGGTGGCATCCCACTTTTTTTTGTCATTCCGAGGGTGACATTCCACTTTTTTTTGTCATTCCGAGGGTGACATTCCACTTTTTTTGTCATTCCGAGGGTGGTATCCCACCCGAGGAATCTCTGAGTCTTCCAATGCCGAAAGAAACAAATGAGATTCCTCGCCTGCCTCTGGCAGGCTCGGAATGACAAAAAAAGGTCATTCCGCGGGGCTCAATGCCATTTTCATTGTCATTCCGAGGGTGGCATTCCACCTTTACTTTGTCATTCCGAGCGAAGCGAGGAATCTCCTCCGTTATTCAACGATTTCTTCATAAAGGTCCTTCCATTGCGGATTAATACTTTCTATCAAAGACTCTTTTTTATCCCTACTCCAGCTTTTTATCTGTTTTTCTCTTTTTATTGCTTCATTGACATCTCTTGCAATTTCGTAATAGACAAGTTTTGTTATGTTGTATTTTGATGTAAATCCTTTCACAAGCTTGTTTTTGTGTTCATATACTCTCTTTATGAGGTTATTGGTAACCCCTGTATAAAGGACTGTGTTGTATTTGTTTGTCATTATGTAAACATAATATTGCTCTGGCATGAGATATTTTAACATTTTAAAGAGGGGGAGATCCCTCGCTCCGCTCGGGATGACAAATTGAAAGGTCATTCCGAGGGTGGCATTCCACTTTTTTTTGTCATTCCGAGGGTGGCATTCCACCTTTTTTTGTCATTCCGAGGGTGGCATTCCACTTTTTTTTGTCATTCCGAGGGTGGCATCCCACCCGAGGAATCTCTGAGTCTTCCAATGCCGAAAGAAACGAAGGAGATTCCTCGCTCCGCTCGGAATGACAAATTGAAAGGTCATTCCGAGGGGCTCAATGCCATTTTCATTGTCATTCCGAGGGTGGCATCCCACTTTTTTTGTCATTCCGAGGGTGGCATTCCACCCGAGGAATCTCTAAGTCTTCCAATGCCGAAAGAAACAAAGGAGATTCCTCGCCTGCCTCTGGCAGCCTCGGAATGACAACCCAAATCTGTCATTGCGAGCCCGACGAAGTCGGGCGTGGCAATCTCTATTGTAAGGAGGAGATTCCTCGCTCCGCTCGGAATGACAAAGGAAAAAGGTCGGAATCACAAGGTATGGGCAGGCTCGGAATGACAAAGGAAAAAGGTCGGAAGGACAGAGAAAAAACAGAAGACAGAGAAAAAAACGGAAAGAAAAAAATAGAACGACAAAAGAAAAAAACGGAATAGCAACATAGGAAAGAATCAATAAAAAAGGCGGGGGGAGTCCCCCGCCTGTATGACGAACACGGTGCGTTCAATTTTACATATTAAGGCAATTAGAAGTTGAGCTGGATTCCGTGTCTTACTGCCCAGGCATCAGCAGCATCTTTTCCGCTGCTGAGCTTGTAAGCATCGCCAGGCCAGAAGTAGCCACCTTCTACCCAGTATTTGAGTCCTTTGTCAATCTGATAGGTTACTGTAGCATCAACTTCCCAGCCAAGGTCTTTGTCTTTCTCTAAAGACTTATTATTAATAGCTACTGCTTTTTGAGCTCTTAACCAGTAGCCGTAAAGCTTTGCATTGATGTCTTTTGTGATGTCATATGAGCCACCGAATTTCACATACTGGGTATTGCAAAGACCTGTGCCAATTTTGGTTCCGAGAGAGAAGTTACATGCAGTTGGCGCAAGATATTCATAGATAAATGTATAGTGCTGCTCTGGACCAAGAGCTGTAATGAATGCTTCCATCTTATTGTCTGTGCTATCTTTGTCACCACTACCAATTGCATACTCTGCTGTAAGTGTTAACGGAACTGCTTTGAATTTGTAGTCAAGTCCTGCAAGAGCTGCCCAGCCTCTGAGTTTTACATTATCTATTGTAGTGCTATAATCATTAATCTTACCAGTCTGGAACTCAACATCTGCTCTGAAGTTAAGCCCTGTTCCAGCAATGTCATCAACATTACCTCTTAAACCAAAGTTCCAGAGATGAATATCTGGCAAAAGACCAGCGAATCCTGTATTACCTATGTTCTGATGATCAACATAGGTAATATCAGCGCTTAAACCAAAGCCTTTTCCTGCATAGGCAGCAAGAATTCCATATGCTGTAGAATCGTCATTAAGAAATGGATATCCTTCATAAAACTTGATTGTATGCGCTGCAATTGTGAGCTCTTTTAATGGCTGAACGAATACGAGGATAGCATCATCACCATAGTAGGAGTGGTCAAAGAAGAGTCCGTAGCCGAGCTTGATGAGCTGACGACCTACTTTAAAGCCTGCTGGAACACCAAGAAGTCCGCTACCCTGATACTGAATCCATGCCTGACGAATGTAAAGATTTGACTCATCATGCCAGTTACCAAAGGGATAGTTACCTTTTGGACCCTTTGTGCCAGAACCCCAGGTTACATTTTCAGAACTATTGTCGGTAGTTTTGTTACTTTCAACTTCAACATATCCAGTTGTATTTGGAGAAACCTTTGCTTCAAGATTGAGCCTTACACGATAATCATAGTAGGAAGTGTTTTTATTTTGTGTAAATGTTGTCGTGGACTTAGGTTGCCCATTTGTTGGATCAAGATACCAAGTAGTTTTAGTGTCATAATATCCTTCATCTTTTACTGCTAAATTGCTCCCATATAATCCTCTGAAACGCAGTTCACCGCCGAGGGTAATCTGGGTTTTTCCTTTTGCGATTACTGCTGTTGTGTCTGATGGGATTTCTGCTGGTGCTGCATAGCTCAATGCAGCAAGACCTAAGAGAAGAACCAATACTGCTAAAATAGTTGCATACTTTTTCACTTCCTAACCTCCATCGGTTAGTTCAGTTACACCGCCAAGGGCGGTGGTACTACATTAATAAGGAGGAGATTCCTCGCTTGCGCTTGGAATGACAGAGAAAGTATTCTCACATCATAAAGAACCTTCTCTGTCTCTCCTCAGATTTGGGGTTGCCCCCCACTGCACCGTGTTCGCCTTCTCACCTCCTTTTTGTCAAGTTTAAAAAATTTTAGCATAGTTTTTACCCTTTGTCAAGGGGGGATTCCTCGTCTGCTTACGCAGGCTCGGAATAACAAAAAAATTAGCTAAGAATGACAGTTTTAGTTTGTCATTCCGAACGGAGCACGAGCAGAGTGAGGAATCTCATCCTCGGAATGACATTTAGTATGAATGCAATTTTTCTGCCAGATGAAAATCCCTTTATTTGCTGTTTTTTTGTGTTTTATGGTGTGTATTTATGGATACACTCTGTGGAAAAAAGAAGACAGCTGATTTTGTGGCTTTCCCAATCCATTGATTTTACAGTAGGCGCGGAGGGGATCGAACCCACGACCTCTTCCGCGTCAAGGAAGCGCTCTCCCACTGAGCTACGCGCCTGATGATTGTTAATTATAAATAATTTTCTACTGATATTGTCAATAGTGTTTTTTCGCATTAAAGAGGAGATTGCCACGCCCGACTCCGTCGGGCTCGCAATGACAGAAAAGGGGTGTCATTCCGAGCCTGCCCATACCTTGTGATTCAGACCTTTTTCCTTTGTCATTCCGAGCCTGCGTAAGCAGGCGAGGAATCTCCTTTGTTTCTTTCGACATCGGAAGACTCAGAGATTCCTCGGGTGGAATGCCACCCTCGGAATGACAAAAAAAAATGGAATGCCACCCTCGGAATGACAATGAAAATGGCATTGAGCCCCTCGGAATGACCTTTCAATTTGTCATTCCGAGCGCAAGCGAGGAATCTCCTTCGTTTCTTTCGACATTGGAAGAGTTAGAGATTCCTCGGGTGGAATGCCACCCTCGGAATGACAAAAAAAAAATGGAATGCCACCCTCGGAATGACAAAAAAAAGTGGAAAGCCACCCTCGGAATGACAAAAAAAGTGGAATGCCACACTCGGAATGACAAAAAAAGTGGGATACCACCCTCGGAATGAGATATAAAAAGGCTGGGATGACAATTTATATCGTCAGTTTCAGGTAACTACTTCAGGTTAAAACTCCATCTATCATTCTCAGTGTTCTTGTGCATTTTTGAGCAATTGCTTCATTATGAGTAACAATTATAAAGGTAATGCCTTCTTCAGAGTTAATTTTTTTAAAAAGCTCAAAAAGCTCATGAGCTGACCTTGAATCAAGATTTCCTGTGGGCTCATCGGCAAGCACCAAAGAAGGATTTTTAAACAAAGCTCTTGCCACGGCAACTCTCTGTTGCTCTCCACCTGAGAGCTCACCAGGACGATGTTGGGCTCGTTCTGATAATCCTAATTTTTTCAGTATTTCAAAAGCCCTTTCTTTAATGACATTTTGAGTTAACTTAGTCTTGCTGTAATGCGATGCAATTAACTCCGGCATTATAACATTTTCCAGAACATTAAACTCTGGCAAAAGATAGTGAAACTGAAAGACAAAACCAATATGTTTGTTACGAAACTCTGCGAGAGAATCTGCTGAAAGCTTTAAAGGATTTATTTCCTCTTGAAATTTGAATAAAATATCACCAGAGGTTGGTTTATCCAGTGTTCCAATCACATGGAGAAAAGTGCTTTTACCAACTCCGCTTGCTCCTGTTATAGCCACAATCTCACCTTGATAGGCTGTAAAATCAATCCCTTTCAATACTTCTATTGAACCAGCCTTTGTCCAGTAAGTTTTTTTAAGGTTCTTTGTCCTTAGTATCTCTTTCATGGAAGGGTTTTCCAAATTCATTTATTTTTTTCATTATATCCTGGTGAATCCTATCTGCTTTGTCTGCAGTATAGTGAAATCCTTTTTTAACAATTCCAGTTGTTTTATCGCCTACCTGTCTGATTTTTTCTCCACCAAAAAACACTGCAACAATAACAAAAACGATAAATACAATTATGCTCAGGCATCCAATGTTTCTTATCAATCTAAACATCACTCATACCTCAGAATCTCAACAGGATTTATTTTTGATGCCCTGTGAGCAGGATAAACAGTTGAAATAAGGCTGATAAATAAAGCAGATGCACATATCACCGTAACATCAAAAATTTTAATTTTAACCGGTAGTTTACTGAGATAGTAAACATCTGCTGGAAGTTTTACAATTTCATAGGATTTAACAATCTCACATAGAAAGACTCCTCCTGTTAATCCTATAAAAGTTCCAATTAAACCAATAATAAGCCCCTGACATACGAAAATCCACTTTATGAGACTGTCTTTTGCGCCCATTGACTTAAGTATAGCAATGTCTCTCTGCTTTTCAGTAACATTTATCATTAACATGCTTACTATATTAAAAGATGCAACAAGCACAACCAATGTAAGGATAAGAAACATTGTGAATTTTTCAAGCTTAAGGGCAGAAAAGAGGTTTCTGTTCATCTGCATCCAGTCTTTGAGATAGAATTCTCCATCAAGTTCACGAGCAATTCTCTGACAGATTACATCTGCCTTGTAGACATCTTTAAGTCTTAGTTGAATACCTGTTACTTTATCTCCATATTCAAAAAAATCTTGAGCTATCCTGAGGTCTGTTATTGCAAGATTCATGTCATATTCATACATTCCTATTTCAAAAATTCCTGTAACAGTAAACTTCCTGACCTTTGGAATTATACCCAATGGACCAATTGAGCCCATTGGAGATATTACTGTAATTGTGTCTCCAGGAAGCACTCCAAGAAGATTTGCCAGTTCTTTGCCGATTATTATCCATGGCAGGTCTGTGTAATTTTGATATTTATATTTAACATGTTTAAAAACCTCTGTAGTTTTCATGTCATACTCTGGAATAATCCCTCTAAGATACACTCCATGAGCTCTTTTACCGGAGGAAATAAGAACCTGTCCCATTACAAAAGGGGAGGATGCTTCAATTTCTTGTTTTTTTGATAAAAAATCCATAACAGCTCTGTAGTTATCTATTCCTCCAGAGTAACTTAAAACCACAGCATGTGCTTGTGTGCCAAGAATTTTTTTCTGTAAATCCTCATGAAATCCGCTTATTACAGAAATAACAACAATCAGAGCCATAACTCCTAATGCAACTCCACTTATGGAAATTATAGTGCCGAAGGAAAAACCTCTTTTTTTACTCTTTAAATACCTTAAAGCAATATAAAAAGGAAGTCTCATCTCTCAGGTCTTAAAAGAGGAAAAAGTATAACATCTCTTATTGAGTGAGTGTCAGTTAAAATCATAACAAGTCTGTCTATTCCAATGCCTTCTCCTGCTGCCGGAGGCATACCAACTTCAAGGGCTCTCACAAAGTCCTCATCCATCTCGGGCACTTCTTCGTCTCCTTTAAGCCTTTCTTCAAGCTGGCGTAGAAATCTTTCTTTCTGATCAATAGGATCATTTAATTCTGAAAAGGCATTTGCCATTTCCCTTCCAGCAATAAAAAGTTCAAATCTTTCTACAAGCTCTGGATTGTCTTTTTTTCTCTTTGCCAGAGGAGAAAGCTCAACAGGATAATCAATGATAAATGTTGGCTGAATAAGTTCAGGCTCCACAACTTCTTTAAATATCTCGTCAAGAACCTTGCTTAGAGAGCTTCCCTCAGGAATCTCTATACCTTTGTCCTTAGCCCATTTTAAAGCAAAATCTCTGTTTTTTAGTGCTTCCTCTGGCACACCTTTAGTCTTCAGGGCATCATACATGGCAATTCTTTTAAAAGGTGGAGTGAAATCAATTGTGTAATCTCCGTATTTTACCTTAAGACTTCCCGAGACTTTTTCAACAATGTAAACTAATAGCTTTTCTGTAAAATCCATGAGCCAGTTATAGTCTTTGTAAGCCACATAAAACTCCACCATTGTGAATTCCGGATTGTGCTTCGTTGATATTCCCTCATTTCTAAAATTCTTCCCTATTTCAAAAACTCTTTCAAATCCGCCCACAAGAAGCCTTTTCAGATAAAGCTCTGGTGCAATTCTTAAGTAAAGCTCCATATCAAGAGCTTCATGATATGTTTTAAATGGCTTTGCTCTCGCACCTCCTGCAATTGTATGCATCATAGGAGTTTCAACTTCAAGGAATCCTTCCCTTTCAAGAAACTCTCTCAAATACTTAATAATTTGTTGTCTCTTTATAAAAGTTTCCTTTACTGATGGATTTACAATAAGGTCAACATATCTCTGCCTGTATCTTGCCTCTATATCTTTAAGTCCATGCCACTTTTCTGGAAGAGGCCTGAGGGATTTACTTAAAAAAACAAAGTTATGAACTTCTATTGTTAACTCATTTGTCTTTGTTCTAAAGAGTTTTCCTTCAACACCAATAATGTCGCCGATATCAAGATTTTTAATTAAAGAAAATTTTTCTCCTAAGACATCTTTTCTTAGATAAATTTGAATTCTTCCCTTTGAATCCTGTATATGGGCAAAAGCTGCTTTACCAAAATCTCTTAAAAGAATTATTCTTCCAGCAGCTGAGGTTCGTATGTTTTCCTGCTCCAGTTTTTCTTTATCAAGATCTCCAAATTTTGTAAAAATTTCTTCAGTGCTGTATTCAGGATCAAAAACTCCATTGTAAGGTTCAATACCAAGACTTCTCAGTGTTTCAAGTTTTTTAATCCTCTGCTGGATAAGTTCAGATAAAGGCGTTTCCTGCATATTACTAATTTATACCCCCTTTATTTATTGAAGCTGTTAAAAACTTGCAAACTCTTGAAAATCAAGAATTTGCAAGTCCTTCTAATTTTAAATTAACTCCGCACTAAGGCGGAGATCCCTCGGCTTCGCCTCGGGATGACATAAAAGAGGTGTCATTCCGAGCCTGCCCATACTTTGTCATTCCGAGCCTGCCAGAGGCAGGCGAGGAATCTCCTTTGTTTCTTTCGGCATTGGAAGACTCAGAGATTCCTCGGGTGGAATGCCACCCTCGGAATGACAAAAAAAGTGGAATGCCACACTCGGAATGACAATGAAAATGGCATTGAGCCCCTCGGGATGACAATAAAAACGCTTTTAAATATAACATTTTAAAGAACAACCTCTTATTCTACAGTCTTCATAAAATCTTTAATTAAAAAATCGGGGCGAGCCGATTTGAACGGCCGACCACTCGCACCCCAAGCGAGTGCGCTAACCAGGCTGCGCTACGCCCCGATTCAAGAAAGCATTCTCAAAATCTCTTTAAGTTTAATTCTTACTTTATCTAATATATCTTCTTTTGTTAGCGTTTCATTTGAAGCTTGCCTGTTATACATTTTTCCTAATTTCTGTCTCACTCCCTCTACAGTAAATCTCTCCTCATAAAGCATCTTTTTGATTAAAAAAAGCATCTCTATATCTTTTTTAGTATACAATCTTTGCCCTGTCTTTGTCTTTTTAGGCTTTAAAAAAGGGAACTCTGTTTCCCAGTATCTTAAAACATAAGGCTCAACTCCAACAATTCTGCTGGTTTCTCCAATTTTATAAAAAATTTTAAAAGGCAGTTGTTTTTGTATTGCCTCTCCCATTTCAGCTCATACTTTTCTGAATCCTTTGTTTCAACTGCTCACTTGGTCTGAAAGTAACCACTTTTCTTGGCTTAATTTCCACAGTTTGCATGGTCTTCGGATTTCTACCCATTCTACTTCCCTTTCTTCTTACTGTAAAAACTCCGAAACCTGATATTTTAACTACTTCTTCTTCCTTCAAAGCCTCTTTTATCGTGTCAAAAACTGTCTCCACAATTTTCTGTATCTCAGTTTTCGGTAATCCTACTCTTTCAAAAATGAAATTAATAAGATCAGCTTTCGTCATCACATCCCCCTCAGCTCAGCAATTTAGTTTATTGAATTTTATCTTATTTCATTGCGATATTGTCAAGTTAAAGGATTACCTTCAGGATTAAGCTGGATTAAGCGTCAGCAGGAGCCTCTTTGCTTACGCTCAAATTGGCAGAAAAAATTGCCACTGTACTTTACACAGATCTTTTTTTGTGATATAATTTTTACCGTGAATTCAGAGAGTTTTATAGATGTTCCAGTAAGAGTTAAGTATGCTGATACAGATAATTTTGGTATTGTTTATTATGGAAACTATGCAATATTTTTTGAAAAAGCAAGGACAGAGTATTTAAGGCAAAAAGGATATACTTACAAGGAATTGGAAAACAATGGATATCATCTTCCAGTTGTTGAGTTTCATGTTAAATATTACAAACCTGCAACATATGATGATTTGCTTATTATAAGAACTTCAATAGAAAGTTTAAAATCAAGAGGGATAGTATTTCGCTACGAAGTTTTTAAAGAAGAAGAAAAGATTGCAGAAGGTTTCACATATCATATCTGTGTTAACAGTGAAAATAAACCTGTTGCTCTTCCTCATTGTTTTATAGAAATTCTAAAAAATCTTTAAAATGAAACAAAAAGCTGTTATAACAGGAATGAATCTTATTACTCCTCTGGGAGTGAGTTTAGATATATGCTGGAGAAAATTAGTTAATGGAGAATCTGGAATTAGCCAAATTACATTTTTTAATCCTGAAAACAATAAATGTCAGATTGCAGGACAGTGTAATGACTTTTCAGCTGAAGAATTTCTTGATAAAAAAATAATATCTCGCTATGACAGAATGTTTCATTTTTTTATCTCAGTAGCTTTATTAACAGCAGAAACGTCAGGTTTTAAACCTGAATCAATTAAAGATCCTTTCAGATTTTCTATCATTGGAGCAAGTGCTATTGGTTGTCCTGCTACTTTTGAAAAAAATTATGGAATATTTACATCAAAAGGACCTAAAAAGGTCTCTCCTTTTTGCATTTTAAACTTAGCTGCCAATCCTGTGGCAGGAGAGGTAGCAAGAATTTTCAATGCCCGCGGACCACAGTATTTTCTTCAAGAAGCCTGTGCTGCAGGAACTAAAGCTATAGGGCTGGCTACAAAACTAATTCAGATGGGAATAATTGACATTGCAATGGTTATAGGAGCTGATGCAGGCATAACACCAACAATTATTGCAAGTCTTGAAAACATCGGAGCAATTGCTGGTGGGAAAGGAAATATAATGCCTCAACAAGCCTCAAGACCATTTGACAGTTTAAGATGTGGCTTTGTTCCTTCAGAGGGAGCTGGTTGCGTTATTGTAGAATCTTATGACCATGCTTTGAAAAGAGGAGCAATTCCTTTAGCTGAAGTTGCAGGATTTGGTGCAACCTGCGATGCCTATCATCCAACCGCACCAGAACCACAAGCTTTAAGCATTGCTGAATGCATGAAAATGGCTTTACAGGACGCAAGAGCTTCACCAGAAGAAATTGACTGCATTAATGCGCATGGAACCTCTACAGTTTTAAACGATTTAACTGAAACAGTAGCAATAAAAAAAGTTTTCAAAGAGCATGCCTACAGAATTCCTATTTCAGCAAATAAGTCAATGATTGGACATATGTGGGGAGCTGCTGGAGTAGTAGAAACTATTTTCTCCGTAAAAACAATAATTGAAGGAATTATACCTCCAACAATAAATCTTGAAAATCCTGATCCAGACTGTGATCTTGATTATGTTCCGAATAAAGCAAGAAAAAAAGAAGTGAACACAGTTTTAAAAAATTCTTTTGGTTTTGGAGGTATTAATGCTTCCTTGGTGTTAAAAAAGATTTAAGGAGGTTTCCCATGAGCAGTTACAATGTGGAAAGATTTAAAGAAATCTTTGAAAAAAATTTTACTTACCTGTCAGGCTTTTTAAGAAATGTTAAAAAATTTCCTGAAAAAGTAGCTCTTATTGATACAGACACTGCAAGACAGTGGACATACAGTGAGCTTAATAAAGAAGCAAACAGGTTTGCTTCAGCCTTAATTGAGGAAGGAGCAAAAAAGGGCGATGTTGTTATGTTTCAGCTTATGAATGTCCCGGAATTTGCTTTTATCTGGCTTGGATGTCAGAAAACTGGAACTGTAAGCAGTCCTGTAAATTTCAGACTTTCTTCGGGTGAAACTGCCTATACAATAGATGATTCGCAACCACGGATTTTTATATTTGACATAGCTTTAAAAGAAATGGTAAAGGAAGCAATTAAACTTTCAAAACATAAACCAAAAAGATTGATTTATGTAGGACATGGAGAATGTGAGTTTGCAATACCCTATGAAGAATATGTAAAAGGAAAACCGGATTTTGAGCCAATAGAACCTCCTCAGGAGGCTTATTCTGAAGTTACAAGGCTTTATACATCAGGAACAACTGGAAGACCTAAGGGAGTTCCTCTTAATAATATAAATGAAGTTTTAACAGCCATTGATGTAATTGTCAGTCTTGGCTTGAATAAAAACGATATTTTACTTAATCTTTCTCCATGGTTTCATCGTGGAGGGATTCACATCGGAGGTCCAAATCCAGGACTTTATCTTGGTGCAACAATTGCATCAATGAAAGCCTTTTATCCAAAACCTGCGTTAGAAGCAATAGAAAAATATAAAGTCACATTTATAATTGGTGTTCCTACAATGTATAAGGTCATGATGGAGGAACAGAAAAAGCATCATCATGATTTAAGCTCTTTAAGAGGTCTTGTAAGCATGGGTTCTCCACTTGACAGAGCACTTTGTATTGAGATGCAGAATGTATTTACTCCAAACATTTTCAACGGGTACGGCACCTCTGAAACATTCTGGAATACTCTCTTAATACCGGAAGATCTTCCTCAGATGGCTGGAACTGCTGGCAGGGCAGTTTTATTTGATGAGGTTAGAGTAGTAAGAGTTTATGAAGACAGACTTGCAGAACCAGAAGAAATTGTTAAAAAAGACAATCAGGAAGTTGGCGAAGTCATTATAAAATCACTTAAATGCAGTTATGATTACCACAACAAACCTGAAGAGACAAATAAAAAAATTAACAAAGAATGGTTTTATACAGGAGACCTTGCTACATGGGATGAAAATGATTATATAACAATCGTTTCAAGAAAAGATGATATGGTTATTGTAGGAGGAGAAAACATTTATCCAATTCAAATAGAAGAAGTAATACAGGAGCATCCAAAGGTAATGTATTGTGCAGTTGTGGGAGTTCCTGATGAAAAAAGAGGACAGGCTCTGGTAGCCTATGTTGTAAAAAAAGATGAAACCTTAACTCTTGAGGAACTTAAAAATTTCATATCAAAACATCCCATGCTTCCAGCCTACAAAAGACCTCGTTACTGGAGATTTCTTGATTCCCTTCCAATGACAGCTACAGGAAAGAAACAACATTATAAACTTAGAGAACAAGCCAGAGAAGACTTAAAAAATGGCTTACTTTTAAGATAATTCAGGAGGTGTAAGATGGGGTAATTATTTTATTTTTGATCTTTTTGTTGTCTTTTCCTTTTTTTGCCTTTGCAATTGAACATGAGACAGGGGGTGCCATAAGACTCAGACAGGAAATACTTGATAATTTCATTTACCTTGGAACAACCCACTCACCAGCTGATGATAGAAGCTATTTTAGATTGAGAATTCAACTCTGGGATAATGTTAAGTTTAATGATAAAATCTCTCTTTACGCAAGACTGGCAACAGAGCCGAGATATCATGTTTCAGGTCCATATCGGGTTACTCTTGACAATGGAACAAATTTAAAAAGGCTTGATCAGGATGAAATCTTTATTGACAACCTTTATTTAGATCTTAAAACTCCCTTTAACCTTCCCTTAAACCTCAGAATCGGAAGACAGGATTTTCTTGGAAAAGACATGTATGGAGAAGGATTTATAATTTTTGATGGAACTCCTGCTGATGGATCAAGAAGCTTTTATTTCAATGCTGTTAAACTTCAGCTTATCTTAGCTGAAGGACATACTGTTGACTTTGTTTACATATCAGATCCTGTAACAGATGTTTATCTTCCGAGCCTTCATCCTTCTGCATATGATACAGAAAAAGAAACAAGCAGGCTTTATATAAATCACAAAAAAAGAGTTACTGCCACTCATGAACAGGGCTTTTTAATATATGGAAGAAATAAACTCTCTCAGAAATTTACAGTTGAGCCATATTATCTTTACAAGACAGAGGATGAATGGGATGGCAACCCTGAGCTTAATTTTCATACTTTTGGAATGAGAGCAGTCTTCAAGATAAACGATGAATGGTCATTAAGAGGAGAAATGGCTCGCCAGATTGGTAAATACTCTGATGGGAAAGATAAAACAGGATTTGGTGGATATATTTTTTTAGCAAAGGCTTTTCCACAGGTAAAACTATCTCCAAAAATTGAAGCAGGCTTTGTTTATTTATCTGGAGATAATAGAAATACACCTAATAAAGATGAATCATGGAATCCTCCTTTTTCAAGAGCTGCATTTACAAATGAGCTCTTTGCATATATAGTTATTCCAGAGACTTTATCAAAAGGAGGTCCGATACCGGGTTACTGGACAAACTTAAAGGAAGTGGTAACAAAATTAATTTTAACTCCTTCCAAAAATGCTAATCTTTGTTTTTCATATCAGCATCTCTGGGCAGATAAAAAAACTAATTTCATAGGAACACTTAGTCAGATGTTTTCAAACGAAGGTTATGACAGAGGGCATATGTTAACTTTTCTTGGAACATATCAGTTTACAAAAAATATTGACGGACTTTTACAGTTTGAATACTTCATACCTGAAGACTTTTATACATCAAAAGCAAAAAATGCCACATTTATAAGATGGCAAATTCAGTATAAACTTTAGAAGGAGTCAGTAAGATGAAAATTGATGTTACAACGCTTTATGGAAGAAGAGCAATTAATAGATGGGAAAGAGTTTCAGTCGGTGATATTATGGAAAGAGTTACATGGTCTTTTCCTGATAAAGAAGCTTTAATTGCATGGGCTGGTGCTTGCTCTGATGAATCATTAAAAAGAGTAACATACAGACAGGGTGATAGAATTGCAAATCAGTTTGCAAATGCTTTACTTGAACAAGGACTCAAAAGGGCAGATAGAGTTCTTTTTTATTGCGCCAATTCTGTAGAGTTTTTTCTGGCTCAGATAGGGACAATAAAAGCTGGCGGAGTGATAGTTCCTGTAAATGTTATGTTAGCTCCAGATTTACTGGATTACATAATAAATCATGTGGAACCAAGCTTTTTAGTTACAGATACGAAAACCTATCCAAGAGCACAGGAGATTTTTAAAAGAAGTAAAATTCATCCCCTTGTTACAATTCCAATAGGTGGAGATGCTGTATCTGGAAGCAAAAGTTTTTTTGAATTTATTGAATCCCAACCCGATTCCGAGCCAGAAGTGGAAATACACGGAGATGATATATTTCAGATTCAATATACAGCAGGAACCACAGGAATGCCAAAAGGAGTTATGCATTCTCATATTTACATGTATTTTTGTGGAATTGGCTGGGCAATGAGCCATAGAGGAGTTTTACTTACAGAAACTGATATAAGAACAGGAATTTTTTATCCAATTTTTCACATAGCCTGTCAGGGAATGACTTTTGGTACTCTTCTTTGCGGCGGAACTGCTATCATTTCAAGAGGAATTGATCATTACAGCATGGCAGAGGCTATATCTAAGGAAAAAATAACATGGGTTTTTGCTGCGCCACATGATTTTTACAGAATCTGTGAAATAATAGAGGAAAATCCAGAAAAATATGATACAACATCTCTTAAGGCGATTTCTTATGGATGGGGACCTTTCAGACCTGATTATGATAAAAGAATGAGAAAGATATTTGAAGAAAATCTTTTAATTGTTGGAAATGATGGGCAGACTGAATGCGTGTATGATACAAGAATGTGGCATCATAAGTGGTATAAAAAGTACGAAGAAAAAGAACCTGCTTTTAATTATCTTGGAGTACCTCATCCTTTTTACGCAACAACAATAATGGATGACAGTGGTAAAATATGTGCTCCTGGAATTGTAGGACACAAAGTTATGCGTTCTCCTGTTATGATGGCAGGATATTACAAAGATGAAGAAGCAACCCGTCACGCTTTCAGATTTGGATGGTTTGATGGAGGAGATGCAGCTATGTATGATGAAGAAGGGCTTATTATAATGGTTGACAGATACAAGGATATAATAAAATGCGGTGGTGCCAATGTTTCAAGCATCCGTGTTGAACAGATTTTAAAACTTCATCCAAAGGTAGAAAATGTTGCAGTAGTTGGACTTCCTCATCCAAAATGGGAGGAAGCTCCTGTAGCCTTTGTTGTTTTAAAAGAAGGAGAAAATACAACAGAAAAAGAATTATTATCTTTTTGTAGATACAGGCTTGCTTTTTATGAAATTCCTAAAGCTATAATCTTTATAGAAAGTCTTCCACAGACAGTGGGTGGAAAAATTCAGAAATATAAACTGAAAGAGGAGTATAAAAATCTTTTTATATGATTCCAGTCCTGTTTAAAAAGTTATGTCCTAACTGCGGTGGGGAGATAAACTCTCAAAGACTGGAAAAAGGTCTTCCCTGTGAAAAATGCCTTCCCGATGAAGAGATTGATCCCTGTAAATTCATAGAATCAGGAAATTATATAGAAATTTGCCAGATTAACGAACATGTTAAAAAATGGGAAAACCATTTTGAAAAATGTATAAAATCAAACCCATGGAGTCTTCAAAAAACATGGGCAAAAAGAGTTTTTTCTGGCAGTTCCTTTGCTCTTTTAGCACCAACAGGAGTTGGCAAAACTTCTTTTGGAATCTCTATGGCATCATATCTTGCAAGGGAAGATAAAAAGTCATACATTATTGTGCCAACAAAACTTTTAGTTGAACAGGTCTGTAAGCGTTTAGAAGATTTTGGACTTAAAGATGAGATTCTTGCTTTTAATGAAACCACTGCAAAACTTAAAGAAAGACTAAAAAAAGAGGATTTCAAAGTTCTCATTACCACATCAATGTTCCTTTATAAAAATCAGAAAATAATTCCAGAAAACTTCAACTTTATTTTTATTGACGATGTAGATTCCTTTTTAAAAACAGCCAAAAATGTTGATAAAGTTCTCTATTTACTCGGATTTTCTCCATCTGACATTGCAAAAGCTCTTGAACTCATTTTACTTAAAGCAAAGGCTAACAAAACTGATACTGACTGGAAAAAGATAAATGAAATTCAGAAAGAGCTTGACAAATTAAAAAGTCACAAGAAAGGTGTGCTTGTGGTATCTTCTGCCACCAGTCAACCTCGTTCAAAGAGAATAAAAATTTTTCGTGAACTTCTGGGATTTGAAATTGGCACTCCCACATTTTATTTAAGAAATGTTGTTGATGTCTTTACTGAAAGAGGTTCATTGGTTGAATGGATTAAAAAACTTGGTAATGGAGGGCTGGTTTTTATCTCTTCTGATAAAGGGAAAGAGGGAATAAATGAAGTTATAAGGGAATTCAAAAAAAATGGAATAAAGGCAGTATCCTATGAAAATATAAATGATACAGCAATACACAGTTTTGAAACAGGTAAAGTAGATGTTTTAGTGGGTATAGCTTCTTATAAAAATCCTTTAGCTCGTGGATTTGACATGCCCCATGCTGTCAGATACGCACTTTTTCATGGAGTACCAAAAATTGTTATTTCCTTAAAGTTTGAATCAAACCTGAGTCATCTTTTATGGTCAGTCTCTTCAATTCGTTCTTTTATTGTTAAAAAATTACCAGAATACACACAGAAAATAAACAGCTGGATTAATCAATTAAGAAAATTTCAATCTCTAACCGAAGAGTTTATAAGTTTAAAACACTCTCTCAGAAAGAGAATAGACAGTTTAAGAGAAGAAATCGGCAATTTTTTCTCATCAAAAGAAGTTTTGAATTTACTGAATTCTTCTGACGAAATAACACTTAGATTCACTGAAGAAGGCTATCTTATGATGGTATCCGATGCTACGGGGTATCTACAGGCAAGTGGAAGAACTTCAAGAATGTATGCGGGTGGAATTACAAAGGGACTTTCATTAATTTTAGTAGATGATAAAGCTACTTTTAAACATCTTATGAGAAAGGTAAAATGGTTCAGTGATGAAATAAAGTTTTTGCCTGTAGAGGAGATTGACTTAGACAGTATTTTAAAAGAAATTGATAGGGACAGGGCAAAAATTAAAGAGTTTTTCAAAACAAAGAAACATGAGGACAGTAAAGATCCACTGAAACCTGTTTTAATTATTGTAGAGTCTCCAAATAAAGCAAGAACCATTGCAAACTTTTTTGGCAAACCTGTAAAAAGAAAAATCTTTGATCATGACATTTTTGAAACATCCATTGAAGACAGATATATAATGCTTACATCCTCTTATGGACACATTCTTGATTTGATAAAAAATGAAGCTTTTTATGGAGTATTAGTTAACAAGAACATTATTCCAATTTATGAAACCATTGAAGATAAAGACTCAATAATCAAAAGCATAAGAAAAATTGCTGTAGAGGCAGAGCAGGTTCTTATTGCTACAGATCCCGATACTGAAGGAGAAAAGATAGGCTGGGATATTCACGAGATATTAAAACCCTACGTGAAAGATATAAAGAGAATGGAATTTCACGAAGTTACTAAAAAAGCAGTAATTAAAGCATTAAAAGAACCAAGAGATTTTGATTTAAATCTTGTTAAAGCCCAGATCGTAAGAAGAATTGCTGATAGATGGATTGGATTTGAGTTTTCTCAGTTACTTCAAAAAAATTTCGGAAAACAAACTCTTTCAGCTGGAAGAGTTCAAACTCCTGTATTAGGCTGGATAATTAACAGGGAAAAGGAATACAAAGAAAAAATCTATAAAGTTGTATTTTTAATAGGAGAAAATAATAAAAAACTAAGAATTAGTTTTGACTTTGAAGATAAACAGGAAGCCATGAAATTTTTTGCCGGTTTAAAAGAAGCTCAAATTGAAATTATTTCAGAGGAAGAAAAAATAGAAATGCCTCAACCTCCTTACAGAACTGATACGATGCTTAAAGATGCTGGAGATTTTTATAAATTTTCCCTACCAAAAACAATGGAACTTGCTCAAACCCTTTTTGAACTTGGATTTATAACTTATCACAGAACAGACTCTCAAAGAGTCTCTGATGCTGGAATTAATGTGGCAAAGGAATTCATAAAAGAAGAGTTTGGTCTGGAATACTTTTTACCAAGACTCTGGTTTGAAGGAGGTGCCCATGAATGCATCAGACCTACAAAAGCAATTGAACCTGAAGAATTAAGCTCAATGCTCATAACTGGACAGATTGAAGGACTAAGTAAAGAACATCTTCTTCTTTATGAAATGATTTTTAGAAGATTTATTGCAAGCCAGATGAGACCAGTTAAGTCTAAATATAGAGAAATTCTAATCAAAGCATTGGATAAACAACAAAAAATTAACTTGCGGACAGAGATAATTGAAGACGGCTGGAACAGAATTTTAAAAATTGAGACTTATCCTGCGGAAGAAGGTATTTTTAATATAGAAAATACCAAACAAATCAAACAACAGCCAAAGGTTTATCTTTACACTTACAGTGAGCTTGTAGCAAAAATGAAGGAAAAGGGAATTGGAAGACCTTCAACCTATGCCAGCATTGTTGAAAAACTCCTTGATAGAAAATATATCTTTGAATCAAAAGGCTTTTTAATTCCTACAGAGCTTGGTAAAACCGTGTATTTTTATTTAAATCAAAAAGAAGAGATAAAAAGCTTTCTTTCCGAAGAATTTACAGAACAGCTTGAATCATTCATGGATAAAGTGGAAGAAGGTATTATTGATTATGAAAAACTGCTTCATGATTTATATAAAAAGATTTTAAAAACAAGAAAACGTTGAGAATTCTACTTTTTTAAAGCTTGAATTAAAATATTTTTTAAAATTTCTGCCACCCCTAAAACTTTTTCACTCACTGATTTTCCAAAATCCGTATTTTCAGGTTGAATGCCAATTATGAAGATTTCAGTTTTGATTTTTGATCTTATGTATTCAATACACATTTTAAGATTACTCTGATGGCTTGAGATTCCTGTGTGCAGTAAATTCTCCTCTTTTAAAAAAACTACTGCTGCAGGTTCATGATTCATATGCACAGCATCAATAAAAATAACTGTATCTGGTTTATGCTGGATTATTTTGTCAATAAATCTCTCAGGTTTATCTTCACAGTCAATCAATATTGCATTTATTTTTTCATTACTAAGTGCTTTTACAATGTATGAACCTACGGCATCATCTCCTCTTAAGGGATTGCCTATTCCTGCGATTAAAACCCTTCCTTTAATCTGTTTTAAAAATTCATTCAATTCCAATTTGTTCTGCCACAAGAGGTTTTATTTTCTTTTTTGATATTCCAAGAGCTTGAGCAATTCCAAAGAGAATTGCCTCAGGACGGGGAGGACATCCTGGGATGTATAAATTTACTGGAATTACTTTATCAACTCCACCAACTACATTGTAGCTGTCAAACCATATTCCACCTGCTGTTGCACAGGAGCCAAGAGCAATAACAATCTTTGGCTCAGGAGTTGCTTCATAAACTGATTTAACAAACTCTACAGTAGGTCTTGTTACAGGTCCTGAAATAACAAGTGCATCTGCATGTCGTGGAGAACTTACTGCTTTCATTCCAAATCTTTCAATGTCATAGTAAGGAGTAAGTACATCAAGAAGTTCTATATCACAGCCATTGCATGCTCCTGTGTTTACATGAAATATCCATATTGATTTTTTTAGTGCCTTTTGAGCTAATTTTTTAAGCAAAGACATCTTAAGCCTCCTTTAGCCAGCGATTTTTATAATTCCCTTTGTTGCCATGTCAATAACAGGATGAATAATTTCTGGATATATTCCAAAAATGATTAATACTACAGCAAAAACTCCAGTACAAAATATCATTGAAAAAGGCACAGGGCTTGTGAAAACCTCAATTTTTTCATTTTTCTCCCAGAATATTGATATTGCTGTCCTTAAAAGAGCAATGGCACAGATAAACTCTGATAAAATTAAGACTATTGATACCCATAAAAAACCTTCACTGGTAATGGCAATAAATATTGTAACTGAACTTAAAAAGCTTGCAAAAAGTGGCATTCCTCCTGCTGCCAGTGAACCGATAAAAAACAATATGGTAATCGTAGGCATTTTGCCAATTGATCTCTTTATTTCCTCAATTTTTCTGCTTCCTGTGGCATAGATTATTGCTCCTGCTGAAAAAAATAATATCCCTTTCATAACAGTATGATTTATAATATGGAAAATGCCTCCGAATAATCCTTCATAACTCTTCAAAGCCAGAGCTGACGCTATAAATCCCATCTCACTTATGCTTATGTAGGCAATCAATTTTTTGATATCTCTTTGATTAAATGCAAGGATAGCGCCAATCAACATGCTTAATGATGAAAGGGTTATCACAAGAGTCTTTATTTCTTCGTAATTAAGAGAGAATATTGTTACTGTGCGGGCTAATCCATAAAATCCAAGCTTTGTTACTGCTCCAGCTAAAAATACTGTAATTGAAGATGGAGACTCTGCATAGGAGTCAGGCAACCAGAGATGGAATGGAATTAATCCTGCTTTTGTGAAAAATCCAACAATGAATAAAAATGCAGACAGAAGGGCAATATTTCGCGGTAAACTTTTAATCACTTCTCCAATATTGCTTATCATTATAGGTTTTCCAGCAATGTAGAAAAGTAAAATAATTCCGAGCAAGCTAAAAAGAATTCCCACATTAACTAAAATTAAATATTTAAAACCTGCTTTCAATGATTCCTTATTTAAGTTGAAAACAACGAGATAAACTGAAAGAATGCTGCTTAATTCAACTGTAATATAAAGCCAGAAAAGATTGTTCAAAGTGAATGAAAGATTCATAAATGCTGTCCCGATAAGTATAACACTGTAATAAATATGAAAGCTTTCTTTTCTGTGTCCATAAACTCTAACAATATATTTTGGTGAATATAAAATTACCATCAAAGCAACAAATTCAACTATTAACTGCATGAGCAGACTTAATCCATCAATGTAAAAAATTTCTCCAGAAGATAAAGATTTTCCATCCGATGAAACTAATGAATTCCATGAAAGCACCGTTGACAGCATAGCTAAAATTATTGAAAAAGTGGAAAACAATTCCTTTACTAAAGCTCTTTTACCAAAAAGAAGAATTATTAAAGAACCTAAAGCTGGAGCTATAAAACTGAAAGTGAGCAGAATAAAACTCATTGTTCACTCCTTTGAGAGTTTAATTCTTTAAATTTCTTAATCTCTTCTCTAAAAAATACTTCATTCAGCCTTACAACAATATAGACAAAAAATAGCACTGCCACAACAAAATTGAAAGTTAATGAAATTTCAATAAGCTTTGGCATATGGGGAATCATGCTTATTATCAGGAAATGAATTCCGTTTTCAATAATAAAAAAGCTTATTATCATTTTCACCATGTCTTTTTTTGATATGAAAAGATAAAAACCATATATAGAAAGGGTTAATCCACAAGAAAAGCTTGAAAGCACCTCTGGCAATTGAGATGCTTTAAATATTTCAACAAAATGAAAACCAACAGAAAGAACAACTATTGATAAGGCTATAGAAAGAGGATGGGATACTGAAGGTTTTTCTTCTGTCTCAATTCTGTTTTTAAGACACTTAAGTAAAAAAACAGGCATTAAAACAGCTCTTACAATCAGATCAACTGTCCCTATTATATAAAAAGAAGGTATTTCATGGATGTAGCCAATAGCAAAGACTGCCACAACAATAAAAAGAGAATGGGGAACAAGACTTAAAGCGGAAAACTTTAAGCTTTTAGCTTCTCCTGCAAGAAAAGTAAAAAATAAAATTATAATGTAGAGTATCTCCATATTACACCCCTAAAAGTGCAAGAAATATAGATGTTAATGAAAAAATAGCAAGAGTAAGGTTATATTTCAGCGCCTGGTCAATTCTGAGTCTCGGATTTAAAGCTTCAATGAGAGTGCTTATAAATATAATTATTGAGACTTTTATCAAAGCAATGCCTGTGTTCAATAAAGAGTTTTCCAGCAGGGGCCAGGGAATAAAAATCTGAGTAAAAACAAGACAGAAAAGAACCTGCCTTGACATGTTAGCCCATTTAACGCATGCATATTTTGGTCCACTCAATTCAATAAGGACACCTTCTGCAATCTCCTGTTCAGCTTCAGATATATCAAAGGGAATTTTACCAATCAAAGCCTGAAGCGAGAGAAATACACAGACTGTTGCAAGAAGCATGGAAACATTTGGTCCACTGGCATGATACCATGTAACTATATCTCCAATTTTAAAAGACCCAGCATTTATAGCGCCTGTTATGAGAGCTATTGCAAGAATTGGCTCAACTGAGAGATGTAGCATCATTTTTCGTGATGCACCAATGTAAGCAAAGGGATTTTCAGAGGCAGATGCGGTAATAATTATTGCGATTCCAACAACTGTAATTATATAAATAAAAAGAAATATATCTCCCCAGAAGTTTAACGGTGGAGTTAATCCTGTTATAGGAATTAAAAGACAAGCCACTGCAATGCTTACAACTGACAGATATGGTGAAAGCCGGAAAAGTGGATTTATCGTTGATTTCAGGTCTTCCTTTCCCATTAATTTGATAATGTCATAATATGATTGAAGCGGAGGAGGTCCTACTCTGCTCTGTATCAATGCCCTTACTTTTCTGGTAAATCCATCAAAAAATGGAGAAAGGAGTAAAACGACAAATATATTTATAATTGATGAATATATGAGAAAATCTGAAATCATAACCTTCCTCCTGCAAAATAAAACAGTAAGATCATAACGAGAATGCTACCACATATAAGCCATGCAATATATTTTTTCGTTGTTAACCCGTGTATTTTATATAGTGATTCAAATATCTTTATCAAAATATTTGCCACTGGATAATAAAGCCATTCATCGGGATGAAGAATTTTTAAAACTCTTTCCGGTATTGAGATTTTGATTGACGGAGTTGTAACAGGATAAAATCCTTTAAATTGAATTTTTCCAATACTGAAGCTCACAAGGTCTTTAAAGGGCTGATAAAAACTATGTCCTCTATATGCTACTTCTTCAGGAACATGTTCTTTTCCACCATACCATGTTTCTACTTCTCTTTTAGGAGCCTGAGCATATTTTTCAAAGGAGAATATTAAAAGACATAGAATCAGCAATGGAATCATAACAAAAACAGGAAACCACGCACCCTGAGAATAATTTTTAATAAAGTTAATCTCAACCCCAGCAATATTGCCTGTAAAAACTGATGAAAAATCTGGTAAAGAGGCTGATGAAGCCGCGGTGGCAGCATAAATAATCTTTAAAGGGAAGATGGGAAATAATCCTGTTAAAATACAAAGTATTGCAAGGATTAACTGGGGCAAAACCATACTCCATGGTAAATTTCTTTTTTCATCAACTGTTCCCTGAAGCTTTCCCATAAAAGCAGAATTTACAAATTTAAGAAAAGATGCTAAAGTTACTGCAGAGATAAAAACAGAGATGATTCCGAAAACTATAAAAGCTCCTCTTATGAGGAAGAATACTTCTGACTGTTTTGCTGTCCAGATTGAGGACTCAAAAATAAGAAGTTTTGATATAAAACCATTAAATGGAGGAACTCCAGCAATTGATAGAGAGGCAATCAAAGCAGTGATTGCTGTAAGAGGCATTACTTTTATCAATCCTGAAACCCTGTTAAGGTCAGTTGTGCCTGTTTTATAAAAAATTGAGCCAGCATTTAAAAATAAAAGGCTTTTATAAATAGAATTATTGAAAACATGAAATAATCCTCCCACCAGTGCAATAGCACCGAGAAAGGGATTAATTTTTAAAAAATAAAGTCCAACACCAATTCCAAGAAGCATGTATCCTACCTGTCCAATTGCATGGAATGACATGAGTCTTTTAGCTTCATCCTGTGTTAAAGCAGCAATTGTTCCAATAAAGATTGAAAAAACTCCAGATGTTGCGATAATAAATCCCCATATCTGAGTATGAAAAGAAAGAGGAAGCACAGAACAGAAAAATCTCAGGAGAGCATAAACTGCAAGCTTTGACATTACTCCACCAAAGAAAGAAGAAGCTGATGACGGTGGCTGTGGATATGCATTTGGAAGCCAGAATCCAAAAGGAAGAACTCCAGCTTTTGTAACAAAGGCTATGAAAAAGCAGAACAAAATAAAATGAGCAACTCCTGGGTGATTGTTTATGATAAATGCAAAACCTTTATTTATTTCATGAAAAGAAAAATCATTGCTGTATGAATAAAGAATTACTGAGGCAAGAATTAAAAATGCTGTTGCCACATGAGTAGTAATAAAATACTGAAGTCCTCCTTTAATTGCTGGTTTCCTCTCTTTTTCAAAAACAACAAGAAACCACGAGCTAAGCGTCATAAACTCCCAGAAAACTATGAAAAATAGAATATCCTTTACAGAGACAACTCCCACAGATGAGATAAAAAGAAGCATTAAAAAGGGATAAAAACCAGCTGGTGAATTTGATTTATAAGCATTAAGATACTTCCACGAAAATAAAGACACGCAGAAGGAAATCAACGATATTATTAAAAGAAATAAAACAGAGAGAGAATCAATGCTTATAAGAAAAGAAGAGTTTAACAGAGGCTTAAGGGAAAAGAGATTATGTTCAACAATTTTGTTTGCAAGGAGTACATCTATGGAAAGATAAAAAAGACATGCTGATGATATAGCTGTCAGAAAAGCTATTAAAATTCCAGACAGATTTTTATTTTTAATAAAAGATGTTAATACTGCTGCAGAAATCAAAGTTAAAAATGAAATATAAAGATATTCCATCAATGCCCTCCTGATAAAGCTTTAACAAAGGGATAACCAATTAAAGGAGAGAGCAGACTCAAAATTAAAAGCAACATTAAACTGAGCTTCATTGATAAAGGAAGATTGTTACTGGCTTTCATTACCTTTTCTGATGCTTCTCCAAAGAAGACTCTATGCCCCACAAAAATATACCAGCAAAAGGAAAGAATGCTTTCAAAAATTGCAGTGATACCGAATGCTGTAGCGGCTGTATTTTTAATTTCAAAAGCTCCTGTAAAAATCATGAATTTACTCCAGAATCCTGAAAAAGGTGGAACTCCAATTATTGCAAACATTCCTGCAAGAAAACATGCAGTAAAAAGGGGAAATTTCTTTGAGACTCCCTGAAGTTCTTTAATACTTTTTGAGCCTGTTGCATAGGCAATTGCACCAACTGAGAGAAAAAGCAAACCCTTTGCAAATCCATGATTAATAATATGAAAAATTCCTCCACAACCTGCTGTTTTTGAACCATAGATTCCAAGAGATACACCAAGGAAAATATAGCCAAGATGTCCTATGGTTGAGTAGGCAAGCAGTTTTTTCAGGTCATCCTGAAGATAGTATAAAATTACAGAAAGCATCATTGTTGAAATAGCAATAATTCCTACAATAAAGGCTTCATTTTCTGTAAAAGAGGAGTTAGAAAGATAAATTCTTGCCATCAGATAAACTCCTGCTTTCACCATTGCTGCTGCATGAAGATAGGCACTTACTGGTGTTGGAGCTACCATTGCATCAGGTAACCAGGTAAAAAGGGGTATCTGAGCTGACTTTGCAGTGGCAGCAAAAAACAGAAGAGCAAAAACAATAAACTTACTGGATAAAGATAGTGAATCAATTACTGAAAAATCAAAGGATTTTGCCTGACAATACATTAAAGCAAGGGCAATTAAAAAGCCAATTCCACCGATATGAGTCATTATGAATGCTTTTAATCCAGAAAAAAGAGCCTTTTTGTCTTTTGTGTAAGAAATTAAAGCCCATGAACATAGAGTAGTTATTTCCCAGAAGAAAAATAACTGTAAAAAATTGACAGCTGTAACAACTCCAACCATTGCACCAATAAAAAGAAGTATAAGAAAGTAGTAACTTCCGTAGGGTTTGTAAAAGGGATGATCAGCATTCAAAGGAGACATATATCCACAGGAGTATGAAACTACAAAAAAGCCAATTACAGTTATAAGAATAAGTAAAATTAATGTGAGGGGATCACAAAAAACTCCGAAACTCAATTCAGCATTAAGCCATTTAAATAATGAAAAACTGTAATAAACTCTCATTGTTGAAAGAGATGTCTCAAAAATACTCAGCAGGCTGAATAAAAGTGTAATCAGACAAAATACAGAAGCAATAGGTCCAGCTTTATTTTTAAAAATATAAGATAGTAAAGCTCCGATAAATGGTGTAATCAATGTTAAATATAAGAAATCCATACTAACTCCTTAAGAAGCTGCTTTTCTTCTGCATTCAGGGCATATTTTAAGTTTACTAATCTGTTCCTCGCTTTTTTCCTGAAGCCTTTCAATCTGCTTTTTTAACATATTCAATGAAATAAAGGGTTTTCCACAAATGATGCATTTCACCATCTTTATTTTTATAACGATCTCAAGGTCTTTTTTGTTGTCAGTAGCAAGTTCATACTCATGAGTAATTCTGATTGCTTTCTCAGGACAGGCAGCAGCACATCTTCCACAATATATACATCTACCTGATGAAAACATGACGATTTTTTCGTCCTCATGATTTTCAATGGTTATTAATCTTGAAGGACATGTTTTTACACAGTTTCCACAACCTATACATTTGTTTGGGTCAACCTCAAGTCTTCCTCTCAGATTTTCAGGCGGAGTAACAGGAACAAAGGGATAAGGTCTTGTGATTTTTTTATGCCTTGATGAAAGTAAGAGAGCTTTTATTTTACTTTTAAACATTTTTTAATTCCTCTGCTGTATAAACTTTTACAGAATGTTTTTTTAAATCAAAAACTTCATATCTTTCAGTACAGGAAAAACATGGGTCAATACTTCCAATAATTAAAGGAGCATCGGCTATTGAAGCTCCTTTAAGCATAACAGAAAGAATCTGATAATTCTGATATGATGGAGCTCTCACACTCCATCTGTAAGGTCTTCCATCAGGACCAGTCATAACATAGTGAAAAAGCTGTCCTCTTGGTGCTTCAATGTAAGATATGGCTTCTTTCCACGGTTCAATTTTTGAGACTTTCACCGATGTTTGTCCTTCTGGAATATTTTCAATAATCTGCCTGAGAATGCTTATTGAAATCAAAATTTCTTCCAGTCTTACAAGGGTTCTTGCCCATACGTCTCCTGCTCTATTTAAAGGAACTCTGAAATTCAGCATCGGATAGGCAGCGTAGGGAAAATTAACTCTCATATCAATGTTTATTCCTGAAGCTCTTGCAACAGGACCGCATACGCAGTATTTTTTTGCCTCATCATTATTGAGAATCCCTACATTTTTAAATCTTAGCTGTATCACTTCATCATCAAGAATAATTTCTCTGAGCTCTCTTACTTCTCTTTCAATATCTGATATTACCTTTTCTATGTCTTTTAGATGCTCTGGTTGAACATCAATAGTGACTCCTCCAACAATATTTATTCCATAAGTTTTTCTATTTCCTGTTATAATCTCGCATATATACATAACGGGCTCACGAATTCTCCATGACTGCATAAAAAGCGTATCAAAACCAACAATATGAGCTGCAAGCCCTACCCATAAAAGGTGACTGTGAAGTCTCTCCAGTTCAAGAAACATGCTGCGGATAAACTTTGCCCTCAAGGGAATTTCAATATTTGCAGCTTTTTCAACTGCCTGACAGTATGCACAGGAATGAACAAATCCGCAGATACCGCAGATTCTTTCCGCAAGAAAAGGAATCTGCTGATAATTCAAAGCGCTTTCAGCAAGCTTTTCAATTCCTCTATGGACATAAAAACCTCTGTAGTCAAAATCAACAATCTCTTCTCCATCAACAATTAATCTAAAATATGCAGGCTCTTCAAGGGATGGATAAAATGGACCAATTGGAATAACTGTTTTACCTTCTTGTGGTTTCTTGAGAGGCTGAGGCTGTTTTGATTCAGGTGGTTTGGTGTTGTAGGAAAAATCTTTTCTTAAAGGATGTATTCCCTGTGGCCAGTTGTCAGGAAGAACAAGCCTTCTTGGATCAGGATGTCCTTCAAATTTTATCCCGAATAAGTCATTACATTCTCTTTCAGCCCATATTACTGCTGGAATTATTTCTGAGATTGATGCTATTGAAGGTTCAGAGGAATCCAGAGAAGTTTTTAAAATAACATTCATTTTATCATCAATAAGAGAGAAAAAATAATTAAGTTCAATCTGATTTCTCTGAGTAATAAAATCAATGGCTGTAAGATGGACAAATCTTGCTCGCTGCATCACAAGAAGTTTTGCAACCTCTTTTATTTGAGAGGGATTTGTGTGGATAACAAGATTTTCCTCGGTAGTTTCAATTTTTTCAGCTATATCCACAATATTTTCTGCAATTTTCTTCATAAATAAATTATTCCGGAAAAATTGTTTAATTTCAAATAACAATTATTAATATCAGGATAACATTTTTTTGGTATAATTTAAATGACTAAAAAAGTGAGATTGAGGCTGTTCATTAAAAATGATAACTTTGTCATGCGGAGCTTTTTAGTTGTCATGCCGTGGGTGGCATTATAGTTTTTGTCATTCCGAGGGGCTCAATGCCATTTTCATTGTCATTCCGAGGGTGGCATTCCACCAAAGGAATCTCTGAAATAGTGAGAACAAAGGAGATTCCTCGCCTGCCTCTGGCAGGCTCGGAATGACAAAGTATGGGCACAGGCTCGGAATGACAAAGTATGAGCAGGTTCGGAATGACAGAGAAAAAGGGGTTGGAATAACAGAAAAAGGGCTCGGAGTGACAGTAATTGAAAATTAATTATATTTGAAAGTTCTTGATTTTTCAAGAAATTGTAAATTTTTGAATAGTCTCAAAAATCTTTAAGTAGGAGGGATGTTATGAAAATTCTTATTGTCTATTACAGCACCTTTGGTAATACCTATAAGATGGCAAGATTGATAGCAGAAGGAGTTAAAGAAGCAGGAGGCGATCCTGTAATAAGAAAATGCCCTGAACTTATTCCAGAACAGGTTATTGCTTCAAGACCGGATATGCAGGCTGGTAGAGAAATGCAAAAGGATATACCTGTTGTTACTATTGATGATTTTAAAAATGCTGATGGATATGCCTTTGGAACTCCGACAAGATTTGGTAATGTATCTGCCCAGCTTAAAAATGTTATTGATCAGCTTGGTCCCTTGTGGATACAGAGAATTTTTGAAGGCAAACCAGCAGGAGTTTTTGTTTCAACAGGAACAATGCATGGAGGACAGGAAAGCACAATTTTGACATTTATGACTGTTTTGCTTCATCTTGGATTTGTTATTGTAGGTGTGCCTTACTCTGTTGCTGATCTTTATCTTACAAAAGGTGGAGGCTCTCCCTATGGACCAGGTCATGTAGCAGAAGCTGAAAACAAAAGAGAAATTGATGAAAACGAAGCAAATATCTGTAAAGCCTTTGGTAGAAGACTTACTGAAATAGCTAAAAAACTTAAAAGATAAATTTGCGCACAGAAGGTCTTAAAATTTTTAGAGTGCTCCTGCAGCCTGAATTTAAAAATCACTTGCTTTAGCTCGGGATAAAAAAATGTCATCTCAAGTTGCATATGAGGAATAACATTTTTATCGCCAAATTAAGAAAATAGCTTGACATTTTAATTTTTATTTGATAATCTTTATTCAAGAAAACTTTTTCGCAGGAGGTTAAATATGTCTTATCAGGCAAATGATTACTCAAAATTAATTGGAATGCAGGGATTCAGTGAAACACTTCTTAAAAATCACTTTACTCTGTATCAGGGCTATGTGACAAATACAAATAAACTTCTTGACACCCTTAAAGCAATGCTCAATGAAGGTAAACAGAGCACACCTGAGTATGCAGAGCTGAAAAGAAGGCTTGGATGGGAGTGGAATGGCGTAAGACTTCATGAGCTTTACTTTGAAAATCTTGGCGGTGATGGCGTTTTTCCTCAGGATGGTAAACTGGCAAAGCTGATTAATGAAAACTTTGGTAGCTTTGAAAACTGGTTAAAGGACTTCAAGGCAACAGGCACAATGCGCGGAATCGGATGGGTAATTCTCTATCAGGATACTCTAACAGGCAAACTTATGAATTTCTGGATTAATGAGCATGATGTGGGACATCCCTCAGGTTGTAATCCTCTTCTTATAATGGATGTTTTTGAGCATGCCTTTATGATTGATTACGGACTTAAGCGTGCTGATTACATTGAAGCATTCTTTAAAAACATTAACTGGCATGAAGTAGAAAAAAGAGTAAAATAGGAGGAGTATATGGCTTATACAGTTGATGAATTAAAAAACAAAATTCTTGAAATGTATCCTGAAGTAAAGGAACACGGTTTCAATGTAAATATTTACTACAGCGAAGAAAAACAGGCATACATAATCAGATTCCAGAAAGGCACTTCTGAACTCATAACCCATCTTGACAAACAGGATGCCGATGATTGCATAAACAATGTAAAATGCGTTTATCTTGGAGTTCAGATAGGACAGTTCATCAAGAATTTCACTGAAAGAGAAAGATTTGAGAGAGAAAAGCCTGAAAAGGTTTCAGAATACAAAGCAGTTGAAAAATCCGTTGCATTTGACGAAGAGGGGTATTTAAAAAACATAAATGACTGGAATGAAAAAGTAGCCCAGGCAATTGCTCTCAGAGAAGGACTCGGAATACTATCAAAAGATCAGCTTGAGATTGTAAAATTCATAAACGAATACTACAAAAAATACAACTACTTTCCCGTGCTTAATGCAGTTTGTAAAAATGTTAATCAGCCAAAAGACTGCATAGCGGAAAAATTAATAGACCCACTTTTAGCATGGAAGATTGCAGGACTTCCAAAGCCTGATGATACTTTGGTAAACATAGTAAAATATGGCGTAACTCCAACATAATGGATTACACAATAAAAATTGGTGGTGAAGCAGGACAGGGTATCCAGACAGTCGGGGATATCCTCTCCCATATATTTGCCCGTGCAGGCTATCATGTATTCACCCATCAGGACTATGAATCCCGCATAAGAGGCGGACACAATTTTTATCAGATTAGAATCTCCGACAAACCTGTAACAGCCTCACGAAGCAAGGTTGACATAATAGTTGCCCTTGATAAAGAAAGCATTACGGAGCATGAAAAGGAACTTAGCCCTCAGGGGCATGTTCTTTATGACTCTACTTTTCTTAAAGAAAAGTATGATAAACCACATTTCCTCGATGTTCCTCTTTTTGAGCTTGCTCAAACTCACGGTGGAAGCAAAATAATGGCAAACACCGTGGCAGTGGGTGCTGTTATTGGAATGCTTGGTATGAATCCTGAGATTATGTATGAAACTTTAAGAAAAACTTTTAAGAAAAAGGGTGAGGAAGTTATAGATGCAAACCTGAAATCTTCAAAAGCTGGCTATGAGTATGCCCGTAAGCAGTGTCTTACCTGTTCTTTTATGGTATCAGGATTTGCCTCACCAAAGCTTCTTATTACAGGTAACGAAGCCATAGGTTTTGGTGCAATTGCCTCTGGATTAAAGTTTTACTCTGCCTATCCAATGACTCCATCAACGGGTATATTTAATTTTGTAGCTGAAAATGCAAGGGACTTCGGTATAGTGGTTGAGCAGGCAGAGGATGAAATAGCAGCAGTCAATATGGCAATAGGTGCTTCCTTTGCAGGAGTAAGAGCAATGACAGGTACATCTGGAGGTGGTTTTGCGCTTATGGTTGAAGGTATCTCACTTGCAGGGATGACAGAAACTCCTCTTGTAATCGCACTTGCCCAGAGACCAGGACCTGCCACAGGACTTCCAACAAGAACAGAGCAAGCTGACTTACTTTTTGCCCTTTATGCAGGTCATGGAGAGTTTCCAAAGGTAATATTTGCTCCTGGAAGTCCTGAACAGGCAGTTTATCTTACAAACAAAGCCTTTGACCTGGCTGAAAAATATCAGATCACCGCCATAATTCTTACGGATCAATATCTTGCAGACAGTCAGTGGAGTTATGAAGGATTTGACTTGAGCAAGCTCAAATACAATGACTATCGCTTAAGAGGCGATAAATTTAGAAGACTAAACTACTATGCCAGGCATTCATTTACAGAAACAGGCGTTTCTCCTCTTTTGGTCCCTGGTGACTCAGTGCATCTTGTTGTAACAGACTCTGATGAACACGATGAAGAAGGACACATTATTGAGGATGCAGAGACAAGGATAAAGATGGTTGAAAAAAGACTCTTCAGAAAAATGCCGCTCATAAAGAGAGAGATTGAACCACCAATACTTTATGGAGAAAGTTCTCCTCAGATTGTGCTTTTATGCTGGGGTTCAATGTATGGAATAGTAAAGGAAGTGGTAGATAAACTTTCTGAGAAATATAAAATCGCCATGCTTCATTTCAGCGAACTTTATCCAATGCCTGAAGATATGGGCTGGCTTGAAATCTTAAAAAATGCAAAACTATGCATAAACATTGAGCAGAATGCAACAGGTCAGTTTGCCAGACTTCTTAAGATGGAAACAGGCTTTAGCATTGAAAAGCATATAAATCGCTTTGATGGAAGAGCATTTACAGTGGATGAACTAAAGGAGAAGGTATATGCCTGCATTGGAAGATTATAAAGGAAGAAAGCCTGCCTGGTGCCCTGGCTGTGGAAACTTTATGATTTTAAAAGCCTTCAATGAGGCAATGGTTGAACTGGGACTAAATCCTCACGAATTTGTAATCGTCTCAGGAATTGGACAGGCTGGAAAGTTTCCCCATTATACAAGGTGTCATACCTTTAATGGACTTCACGGAAGAACTCTTCCTGTTGCAACAGGAATAAAGCTTGTCAATCACAGGCTGAAAGTCTTTGCAGTGGCAGGTGATGGAGACTGTTACGGTGAAGGAGGGAATCATCTCATTCATGCCATAAGGCGAAACATAGATGTGAAACTCTTTGTCCATGACAATCAAATTTATGGGCTTACAAAGGGACAGGCATCGCCAACCACAATGAAGGGAGTGGTAACAAAGACTCAGCCATTTGGAGTATTCTCAGAGCAGTTTAATCCCCTTGCCATGGCAATAGCTTTAAACTGTAGTTTTGTTGCAAGAGCCTTTGCAGGTGACATAGAGCATCTGAAATCAGTAATAAAAGAAGCTGTCAATCACAAAGGCTTTGCCCTTGTTGATATTCTTCAGCCATGTGTGAGCTTTAATAAAATTAACACCTTTGAATGGTATCGTCAGAGAGTTTATAAACTTGAAAAGGATTATGACCCATCTGATAGAACCAGAGCCTTTGAAAAGGCTCTTGAGTGGGGTGAAAGAATTCCTATAGGCGTTATCTATAAAGCAGAAAGACTCACCTTTGAGGAGCAGATTCCTGTAATTAGAGAAAAATCTCTTGTGGAACAGAATGTTCAGTTTAATGTTAAAAAATTAATTGAAAAATTTTTATAATTAAAAAGTTGTTTAATGAAAGTTTTAACAAGTATTATTTTAATTGTTTTTTTAATTGTTTCTTCGGCATCAGCTAAAGAAAATTATTTAATCTTTTTGGTCTCTCCAATGGTTTCACCTGTAGCTACAATATCAAACTTTTCTGAATTTGTAAAATATCTTGAAAAAAGGACAGGGAAAAAAATTATTTTAAAGCAACGCAGAAGTTATGATGAGATTAATGAACTTTTAAAAAATGGACAGGCTCATTTTGCTTATTTATGCACTGGTGGATATCTTGCTGGAAGACAACAGTTTGGACTTGAAATTCTTGTAACGCCAATGATACGAAATAAATTAACATATAATTCTTATATAATTGTGAGGAAAAACAGCAGAATTAAAGATATTGCCCAATTAAAAGGTAAAATTTTCGCATTTACAGACCCTCTTTCTTTAACTGGAAAATTATTTATGACCGCATTAATTAATGAAAAGGGTTATTTAACAAAAAATTATTTCTCCAGAACCTTTTATACTGGAGGTCATGAAAACTCCATAGAAGCAGTGGTAAAGGGACTTGCAGATGGAGCTGCTGTACACAGTATTGTTTTTGATGAGATGAAGAAAAGAAAGGAAACTACTATAAATGAAGTAAAAATTATTATGAAATCACCAGACTTCGGCAATCCACCATTTGTTGTGTCTCCAATGTTGTCAGAGAAAGAAAAAAAGCAACTTTTAAAAATTTTAATCACCATGCATAAAGATAAATTAGGCAAGAAAATTCTTGATCTGATTGGAATAGATAGATTTGTATATCCTGAGTCACATATTTATTTTTCTGCACACAAAATATATCAAAAAGTTAGAGAATGAAAAAATTTTTTGACAGTATAATTTTTAAGATTTCAGCTACTGTTACTACTGTAATTTTACTTGTAACTATAGTTTGTACATGGTTTATTATTCAACAGGAAAAAAGGAGACTTAACTTATTTTTAATTCTACAAATTTAGCATTTTCATCAAGATATTTAAGAGCAAAAAGCTGTCTTAATCTATAACTATTTGCTACTAAATGTGGTACAAGTTTATCTAACCATTTATCATGTAAATTAATCATCTGGATAAATAAGTTTATCTCAAGCATCTTAAAGCCTGCAAAATATCCTCCATATTCCATTCTCATATACTCAAGCCCTGCATTAAGAGATTCAGCAGGATAATCCAAAAAAGCTAAAAGGTTTTTTGCTATACTTCTCAAGATATTTACCATAATTTGGATTTACTTTCTTAACCAGTTCAAGTAATTTCTTGAAAACCTCCTTTCCTTCTTCTAAAGATGTAGCTTGTTTTATTGCTTTCCAGAGACGGTAAATTTCTTGAGTATTTTTAAGATTAAGTTTATTTTTTTAGTTTCTATAAAACTGAACAAAACAGAACTGGTGATCTGCAAGTGGAAAGAGCTTAGCAATGAGTTTATCAAGTCCAGTGAAGTGATCAGTGACAAAAATAGTAACTTTACTTAGTCCTCTTGAAATTAGATTTTGAAGAACTTCAGAGCAAAACTTTTTTTAACCATTTGCACCCCCTTAAGTTTAATTTTATCTCTATCATAAATTTTTTACACAAAATTTTGCTTAATCCCCATGGGTAATAAAAATCTTATTGTTCACAATTACGGAAAACTTGCTCTTTCAATCGTCCTTCGTGAAAATGGAGAGGGCTACAGAGCATCATTAAAAAAAGAGGCTATAAATGCCAGTGAGAGAATAAAAAAATTTTTACTAAGAGAGGGTAAACTCAGTCATGAGGAAAGAGATAAACTGATTGAAGATTTTTTAAACCTTGATGAAAAATATTTCAAGATTGAAAAAATCAGGGTGAAACTTCCTACTCGGGATGAACAGCAGGAGATTGTTGAATGTACTGAATGTGAAGAGCTTCAGCCGAATAACTTTACAGCCACTGTAAATGGAAAAATTCTATGCCAATTATGTTCCGGGCAAAGTTATTTTGAAAAAATTTAGTTTATTTAAAACTCCTTCAGATACAAGCTCAGCAGAGTCTTTTGCTATTTTTACTCCGAGATCCTTTGCTTTTTCAATAGTTCTATTCCATACAGTAAGTGCAACACCTTATTCTTTTCATGACGAAAAATTTTCAATTGAAAAAGAGGAAGCCCCAGAACCGTTTTTTAAAATATTGATATAGTGATATTTTATTTTTTCATGATATTTCAATATTGTAACCACACAGGTATTTCAGGTTATTGACAAAGTTATAAAAATCATATAAAATTGATGAAATTTCGGTCTGAAGACTGTTGTAACCTGATTTAAAAAATAATAAGTGGTCATGAAGGCCACAGTTTCGGGCAGAAGCCTGAAGCTGTGGCTTTTTTATTTGATTATGATAGCAACGGAAATAAAGAAAATCTCATACTGGAATGAGAATGCAAAATGGTACAGGCTATGGCGTGAGCACAACTCATACCATGAGCCCATTAAAAACTTCCTTTTTAAATTCACTCAGCCCGGATTAAAAATCCTTGATATCGGTGCTGGAGATGGAGTATTAAGCTTTCCTTTAATAAAAAAAGGTTGTAATGTAACAGCTCTTGAACCTGCTCTGGCAATGCAAAACTATCTTTATGAAAACTCTCTTGCTCATGGCATCAAACTAAAAATTGAACCAAGAAGATTTGAAGAATTAGAATGCTATGAAATCAGAGAGTTTGATTTTGCTTTAGCCTGTAACAGTCTTCACCTTACTGAATATGGAATTGAAGGCTCAATGTTCAAGCTTTTTAGCTCTCAGGTGCAAAGTATTTTTCTTGTTACTGAGAGAGCCTTCTGTCCTGATGATTTTAACTTAATTTATCCTGAATACACACTGATTTTTAACCACTCCTACATCTCAGAAAGCTCCTTTGCCTATCACAGCCTTGATGAGATTTTTGAACATTGGGAGTTTAAATACAAAAGAGAGCTTTTCAGCTGGGAAAAACAAAAGCTTTTAAAATCAATTACTTACGAAAAGGGACATTACTGGCTCAAAGATTTTGCAGTAGTAAATATATTTTACTGGAGGAGGGGAGTATGAAATTAAACAGGGGTTTATTAGTCTATGGGCAAAGGGGAGTTGGCAAAACAACTTTTCTGCTTTCAAAGACCTTGAATAAGCCTTTCTTTATATATCTTTTATATATCTGTTGACCATCCGCTGGTCGTGGACATCAATATATATATGAGCTTGAAGAGATGGCTTCCAGAGCAGGTTATCAGGGTATTGTCTTTGATGAAATTCAATATGCAAGAAATTGGTCGGTTCAGATTAAAGCATTATACGATTCTTTTCCCGATGCATATATCTGGGTCAGTGGAAGCAGTAGTTTGCTTCTTAAATGACGGAATAGATCTGCCAATAAGGAATAAGATACCCCTTTATTTTTTAGGATTACTTTATTATCAGGGTAAATCCAAATTCCCATTCTTTTTGCATGCTAAAACAGTAAAGGGAAGTTTTCGGGAATCAGTCTGCTTAAACCCTCATGTTTTGCTGGCAATCTCTTTTCAGATTATCAAGCAAATTCACAAGATTGTGTGATAGGGTTTCTATCTGTCTGTATAGTTCTTCAGCTCGCTTTGTATCTCCACGATTGCAGGCAGAGATTGCCTCTTTTGCCAGAGAGTGAATTCTTGCATGGGGCTCATCTATTGCTTTAAAACTTGCAAGGTGTCCACAGAGTCTCTGACCTTCATCAAGATACCATTTACCAAATCTACAGTTTCTATGGTCTGGAAGCTGCTCTGCAGAAAGAGAAAGTGAACCAGTAAGGCAGGCTCCAATTTTTCCTACAAATACTCTGTGGTCTGTCTTTGCAAGGTCAATGACTAAAAACCTACTTGCCTCTGTTTTAAAGCCTGATGTGGCATTTCTTAAATCTTCCACGATCTTTGTAAGTTCATTTACGCTTGTCATGACTTCCGAGGCAATCCTTTCCATCTCCTTTGCAATCTCCGATGTTTTTTCTATATTCTTTGCCACCTCCTCACTTGCTGCAGACTGTTCATCCACTGCTGTTGCAATCTGTGTAATCTGATCTTTCACTCTGTTTACTGAATCAACAATGTGTAGGAGAGAGTTTCCAAGTTCCTTGATAAATTCATTTGCCTTTGTGACATTTTTAAGAGAAATATCCATTGATCTGCTTGTTGCCTCAGCCTCGTTCTGGATGTTTCTAATTTTTTCTGATATTTCATCGGTTGCCTTTATTGTCCGCTCTGCCAATTTACGAACCTCATCAGCTACTACTGCAAAACCTCTTCCCTGTTCACCCGCTCTTGCTGCCTCTATTGCTGCATTGAGAGCAAGAAGATTGGTCTGGTCAGCTATGTCTTTTATTACTGTTACAATCTCACCTATTTCTTCTGCTCTCCGATTAAGACTTTGAACAACCTGAGAAAGTTCTGCAGTGGATTGATAAACTTCCTCCACAACCTTTATAGCATCATTTGATAGTGCTTTGCCTTCACTGGCTGTTTTCATTGCTTCCTCTGCGCTTTCCGCTGCCTGAGAGGCATTTTTCGCAATGTCAGTTATTGTCTGACTCATCTCTTCAGCAGCTGTTGCAATCTGAGATGCCTGTGAGGACTGATTGCGAGAACCATCAGAAGCTCTCTCAGCCCGTTCCCTTAACTTATCCGTTGAATCTATTACACCAACCACTGTCTGAAGGATTTTATCTATAATTCCTGAAAAAGATTGAACCATTCCATTAAGATGACTTCCAAGCTGAGATATTTCATCTTTGCCTTTGGTTTCAACCTTTGTGGTTAAATCATCCTTAGAGACTCTTTCTATCAGATTAGAAAAATTATAAATGGGCTTAATTATCTTTTTCTGAGTCATAATAAAGATAAGTGCCAAAAGAGCAACATTGACTGCAAATATTGTGATCTGAATAACTTTTGAGGTAACTACTTTTTTTCTGGAGTAATTCTCTGCTGCAAAGACAACTTCGTTTGTAAGTTTGAAATAGTCTTCCGAGTCCTCAAGAAGCTTTCCTGAAAGGGTCTTGTCCTGTCTGAAGTTTTTAATTAAATTCTTTAAAGATGCCCATTTTGTTTTAAGCTCATTAAGTTTTGAGGTAAACCTCTCATCAGTTACCTTTGGAAGGTTTAACTCCTTGCTTCCTTCGGAAAGTCCTGTGATAATTTTATCAAGATTTGCAATAAGCTCATCAGATGGTTTTCCCGCAAGTTCAAGTTTTATCAGTCTCTGCGTTCCACCTCTAACTATGCCAGCGTAATTTACAACTCTTCCATCGTCAGTCATTCCTGCGAGAGATACAAACATTAAAGCAGTGCCTGTGAGAGAAAAGACAAAAAGGAGATGTATCAAGCCATAGCAAGAAGTCTCCTGCATTAAGAGATGTGTCATTCCCTGCTAATTTTTGATATTTAATTCTTCCTTAAAAAAGTGTTAAACTATTTTATGCTATTCAGCGTTGAGCTCATTGAAGAACTAGAAAATCTTGATCCACAGGTCAGGTCTGCTTTTCTGAAAATTCTCAAACTTATAGAGAAGGCAATAGGTGAAGTAGTAAAGCGTGAAGACTTCCTTGAACTAAAAAGAGAAGTTGAACGACTGGCAAAGGCTGTTGCAGAGCTCGCTGAGGCTCAAAAACGCACTGAACAAAGACTGACACGACTTGAAACAGTTGTTGCAGAACTCGCTGAGGCTCAAAAACGCACTGAACAAAGACTGACACGACTTGAAACAGTTGTTGCAGAACTCGCTGAGGCTCAAAAACGCACTGAACAAAGACTGACACGACTTGAAACAGTTGTTGCAGAACTCGCTGAGGCTCAAAAACGCACTGAGGAAAGACTCAACGAACTCGCTGAGGCTCAAAAACGCACTGAGGAAAGACTCAACGAACTCGCTGAGGCTCAAAAACGCACTGAGGAAGAACTCAGGCAACTTATAGGAGAACACAGAAAAACAAGGGAACAGCTTGGAGGACTCTCTCATGCAATTGGATATGTTCTTGAAGACAGAGCCTACAAAGGGCTTCCCGCTCTCCTTAAAAGAGACTTTGCAGTAGAAAGCATTGAATTCATAAGAAGAGACTACATTGAAATCTCTCCCAACAGATATGAAGAGATAAACATCTTTGGCAAAGCAAAAACTAATGATAAAGAGCAATGGATACTTGGAGAATGCAAAGCCCAGCTTAAAAAGACAGACATAGACAGCTTTCTCAGTAAAGTAAGAAGAGTTGAACCCTATCTCAAAGGAGAAAAGATACTTGTTACAGTCACCTATCAGGCATCACCGCCTGTAAGAAAGTATGCAGAGGAAAAGGGGATTAAACTATACCTGTCCTATGAAATGCCTCTTTAATTTACGGACTAAAGACTGCCATTTCCCTTTCAGGCATTTGCAGTAAAAAGTTGAGATTACCGCGCCAGACCTCATTGGATTCAAAATTTCAGTATTTAAGATATATCAGAAAATCTCCCTAAATTTTATTACAAAGATTTATCACAGGAATTTTCAGACCCTTTGATATATAATCAAGTAAGAGGGTTAAGTCTTCAAATGTTCTGTATATTTTTTCGGTCTGTCTTGGAAATTCTGTAAAAAATAGCTGGTATTTTTTGCCACTAGTCGTTCTTGCATCAACATAGAATAGAAATGTGCCTGTTCTGCTTGAAATCTGATCTCTAATCTCTATTTGTTTAATCTGGGAAATGGGAATAATAACTGAGATAATTAGCTTCTTTACAGTAATAACTCCTCTTAACCTGTCAATAGTGACATTGATTGGAGCTATCATTTTTCTCATGACATTGAAAATTAAAAAATAAAACAGGAATGGAAGAACAAGAGAGAGAGGATTTTTTAATGATTTAAAAAATAAAAGCATAATCAGCAAAATAGGAAATACCACAAAAACAAGAAGCAATCTCAATATGTCATATGTATTAGGCTTCCTGTAGAGTTTTATTCTTGAGTGACCTAATTCTTCAATAATGAGATAGGGTATATTTATACTGTTTCTGTCAATCTCAAGTTTTTCTTCTTCAAAAAACAACTCGCCTGAATCAGTGATTTTTCTTCTTTCATCAAAGCCTTTACTGAAGTTTATTCTGAAACCATCAACTTTACGATAGGCTGTATAAGTTTGAAATCCCGATATTAGAGCGAGATTAAGGAAAATTTTTGCTATATCTTCATTGTTTTCAACTTCATCTATTTCAAAAAATGCAGTAATTTTCTTATAATTTGTCTCCATTTCCATTCTTATCCTTTTTTCCTTACCAATTTTATATAAAGAAACATTGATTTTTAATAAAGATTCAAAGGGGATTTTTTCTTTTTTTCTGAAAATCCTATACTTTATCCAACCAAGCTCCATGAATCTATTAGAACTTTGTACGCTTATCAGAAAGAGTTTAGGGGGAGCTGAAATAAAAATTAAGATCACTATTACAAGAAAAACCATTATAAAGGTAAACAAGAGTAATTCTTTCTTCTCTACTAATAATTTTTCTATCAAAATCAAGAATATGGGTAGTTCAACAATAACAAGGATTAGCAAAAGGAAAATTATTTTTACATCCTTTGTAAAAATGCCTTCTTTTGAGATTAACTCTAACGATTCTGACCAGATGTTTTCCCTTTCTGATAGTTTCATCTTTTCCTTCTAAACCACTTATCAATTTCAACAACCACTATGACTGAAAGAGAGACGAGAAGAATATTCTGCCAGTCAGCCATTGAGATTGGCTGTGTTCTGAAAATCCACTGAAATGCTGGAAGATATATAAAAGCAAGTTGAGCAAGAAAGGATGCAATTAGACTGAAGAAAAGGAATGGATTGCTGAGCAGAGGGATTTTAAATATGGATTCATACTCAGAGCGACTGTTCCATGCTTGAAAAAACTGGAAGAAAACCATTGTGGTAACTGCCACTGTGCGGGCTTTCTCAATAGATGCACCGTTTTCCAGTGCATTCATAAAGTTAAAAACTATTCCCGCTGATATTAGTACTCCCACAATTATTGTCCTTTCAATCAAAAGCTTTGACATTATACCCTCTTTTGGGTCCCTTGGAGGTCTTTCAAGAACTCCCTTTTCTCCTGGCTCAAAGGCAAGAGCTACATCCTGAAGTCCATTTGTTACAAGATTTATCCATAAAATCTGTGCTGGCACATAGGGAATGGGGACGAGGCTTCCTTTGCTACATCTGTTCCGCTTTTGCCCATGGCAATACCTATATGGGCAGACTTCAATGCCGGTGCATCATTTACACCATCACCTGTTACCGCCACAATCTCTCCGTGACGCTTGAACTGCTCAACAATTCTTAATTTATGTTCAGGGGATACCCTTGCATAAACTGAGACTTCCTTTACTTTATGAAAAAGCTCTTCATCGCTCATATTTTCAAGTTCCTTTCCAGTAATAACCTTTGACTTGCTGTCTGAAATTCCAAGCATCTCTCCGATTGCCTTCGCAGTAACTGCATGATCTCCTGTAATCATTACTACCCTGATACCTGCCTTTTTACATCCCTTTATAGCCTCAATTGCTTCAGGTCTTGGAGGGTCAATCATTCCCTGTAATCCAGCAAAAACTAAACCTGAGACAGCATCACACTTTTCCAATTCCCTGCAACTTATTTCTTCAATTTCCTCTCTCACTTCTCTGTAAGCAAATGCAAGAACTCTGAGCCCTTTCTTTGCAAACTCACTGGCAAGATGAAGAACCTTTTCTCTATCTATTTCATTTCCATAGGAATCCTTCACACACATATCAATAACTTTTTCAGGTGCTCCCTTGACAAATATGAATCTTTTACCTTTATGAATGTTTAAGGTTGCCATATAGCCTCTTTCAGATTCAAAGGGAATTATGGCAAACTGTCTGTATTTTTCCTTTTCTTCCTCAGGATTAAGTCCTGCTTTCATAGCTGAAACAATTAAAGCAGCCTCTGTTGGATCTCCCTCAATCCTGTAATCTCCATTATCCAGATAAACAGAGGATTCATTGCAAAGTAAGCCGATTCTTAATAAATCCATGAGATGTTTTCTTTCAGCTGCATTTATGGACAAGCCTTCATGAAGTATCCTGCCAGTTGGCTCGTATCCACTTCCTTCTACTTCATAAACTTCTTTTCCATCGTAAATAACTTTTACTGTCATCTCATTCTTTGTCAGTGTTCCTGTCTTGTCTGAGCCAATAACTGTGGTGCTACCAAGTGTTTCCACTGCGTGAAGCTTTCTTACAATCGCATTGTGCCTTGCCATTCTTGCCACGCCAACTGCAAGAACTATTGTTACAACAACGGGTAAGCCTTCAGGAATGGCAGCCACTGCAGCAGCAACCGCTGTCATAAACATCTCTTTAATTGACTCACCCACAATCAATCCAGCAATGAAAAGCATTACAGATGCTGAAAGCACAAGAATTCCAATGGCATTTGCAAATTTTGTTATCTTATCCTGAAGTGGTGCTCTTACTGCCTCTGCTTCTTTTATGTGCTTTGCAATCTTACCAAATACTGTATTCATTCCTGTTTCAACAACCACACCCTTTGCTCTTCCGCTTACCACAACGGTTCCCATGAATGCCATATTTTTCTGGTCTCCATAGGTGAGATTTTCCTCTTTTATTGTGTGATGATGTTTTTCCACAGGAAGAGATTCTCCAGTAAGTATGGATTCATCAATCTTAAGTTCAACAGTGTGAATAAGTCTTATGTCCGCAGGAACACGAATTCCAGAGTAAAGAAGAACAATATCTCCAGGAACAAGCTCTTCACTGCTGATTTCCCTTTCCACTGCATCCCTCAGCACCTTTGCCTTTGGAACGAGCATTTTCTTCAGCGCTCTAACACTCTGCTCAGCCTTGTATTCCTGAAAATAACCAATAATTGCATTAAGTATGACCACTGCAAAGATTACTGCTGCATCAATGTATTCTTTAAGAACTATGGAGATAGTTCCGGCGATTAGAAGAATATAAATAAGAGGGCTTGTAAACTGATGAAGGAAAATCTTAAATTTTTTGACTCTGTCTTCTTCCTGAAGCCTGTTATAACCGTATTTAACAAGCCTTTTCCGGACTTCTTCAGAGGTTAAGCCTTTTTCATTAGTGTTAAGTTTTTGATAAATATCTCTTATGCTAAGTTGATACCAGTTCCTCATCAGGTTCCTTTAAAAATTTTTCCTGCAACTCAGGAGAAAAATTTGTAAGGATTGTATCATCCTCAATTCCAAGAATCAAAAGAATTTTTTTAAAGTCCTTTAAAGTTTCAAAAAAGAATCTTGCAGAAGAAACATAGGTTACAACCTCTATGGAGTCAAATTTTTGAGGATTAAAAAATTCCCTGAATGAATCTGAAAATTTTTCATTATTGAAAAAAATTGAAAGTGTCTCTTTCTGGGCAAGGACTTTATCATGCTTTTCAAAAAGATTTATTGATATATTATAACCTCTGGGTTTATCTTCAGGACAAATGCCCCCTGCAGGGATCGAACCTGCGACACCAGGTTTAGGAAACCTGTGCTCTATCCTACTGAGCTAAGGGGGCTAAAAAAATTATAGCAAAAACTAAATAAAACTGCCAAATTTCAGAAAGAAAAGGGGTTGAAAAATTAACATGTTTTAGGGTATAAAAAATAGTTATGAAAAAACTGGTAAGCTTAATCATTTTTCTCATCTTTACTCTCTCAACTCCATGCTATTCTGAAGACAACAAAGATACTACTCCCTCTCTCAAGCAGGATGAGAAAAAAGAAGTGATATTCTCAGGGAATGAGGATTTTAAACTTCTGCCTGATACAAATGAAAGCTTTATCGGAAAAATAGAGAAGCATATCAATTTATTCTCAGAAAAATTAAGAGAGAAATTTGCCCTTTGGCTGAGCCGTTCAACAAAGTATATGGAAAAAATGAAGGAGATACTGATAGAAAAGGGATTGCCGGAAGACCTTGTTTATTTACCTTTAATAGAAAGCGGATTTAATGTTAATGCTCGTTCAAGGGCAAAGGCTGTTGGCCCATGGCAGTTTATTGAAAGCACTGCTAAAAGATATGGTTTAGTAGTTGACTGGTGGAGAGATGAAAGAAAAGACCCTATTAAATCAACCATTGCTGCTGCAAACTATCTGAAAGATCTTTATCAAATGTTTGGAGACTGGTCGCTTGCCCTGGCAGCTTACAATGCTGGTGAAGGAAGAATCTATAAAGCCATGAACAGGGTTGGTGAAAATGATTACTGGATGCTTTTAAATACTAAGTATCTTCCAAAGGAAACAAAAAATTATGTTCCAAAATACATTGCTGCAATAACAATTGCAAAACAACCTGAAAATTTTGGTTTTGGAAATATAAAGGAACATGAAAGTTTAAGTTATGAAGAAGTTGTTATCCCATCTCCTACTGATCTTGATGTAATTGCCAGATGCGCAGGGGTTGATGTTAACGCTATTAAAGAATTAAATCCTGAGCTAAAAAGGTGGTCTACTCCAATGAACGTTAAAGAATACATTATCAGGATCCCTGAAGGCAGAAAAGACACTTTTCTTTTAAACTTTGAAAAAATACCAGCTGAAAAAAGATTCAGCCATGATACATATATCACAAAAAAAGGTGATACAGTTTATAAAATTGCTAAAAAAACAGGTTATTCCATCACAGTGCTTTATGAGATGAACGGAGCGGAGTTATTCAAAAATTTACAACCCGGCACAAAAATTATGATTCCTCCCCATGAAAAATTTACTCCTTTAAAGGAAGATAAATTCTATGAAAAGAAAATTGCAAAAAAGAAAATCATTTCAAAAAACAAAAAAACCTCTCAACACAGCAAAACTAAAAGAGTGAAAAAAAATAAAAAGGCTTAATGATTTAACTTTTCTAACTCAACTTTTGCTGGTTCAACCATTGTAGAATAAGGAAACTTATTAATAAGCTCTTCATAATATTTTCTGGACTCCTCTCTGTTATCAGTGACTTTTGCCAGCTCAAATAAAGCAGCATCTTTCATAACAATAGATTTTCCATTTATGATTTCCTTTAACGATTTGATTGTCCGCTCTTTATCATTGTTCTTAAGATAAATCATGGCAATTTTAAATTTTGCAAGATTTGAAAAAGTTTCATCATCCATACTTGCCACCTTATTTAAGTATTCAATAGCTTTCTTGTTATCTTCAGCTAAAGAGTATGAATATCCAGCATTTATAAGATAAATAATTTTTTTCTTTTTTTCATAAGCTTTTGCAAATAGATCACCTGCCTGAGAAAATTTCTTCTGCAACATTGCCTTATAGGCTTCATATTCAATTTCTTTTGCATCGCTTTCCTGTTTAAGATTGTAAATATAAAAGCCTGTTATGAGAAAAACTATGCTTAGAAATATAAAAATTCCTATCACCAGCTTCTTTTTTTGAGCAATTAATTTTTCTTTAATGGTTACAACATCTTCTGCCTTATGTTTCATTAAGCCTTCCTCCTTACAATTTCTTCCATATTCTGAAATACTTTATTGATCTCTACCTGAGATAGCCCGGCACCTCTTAATACTTTTATGGCAAAATCCTTTGAGATAAAATCTCCAGGTGAATGGGAATCAGTGTTAATAACAAGTTTTGCCCCATGTTTTAAAGCCATGCTGGCAACATGACCATTGCTGAGGCTGTGACCCCTTCTTGATGTAATCTCAAGATATATTTTTCGCTCTGCTGCCCATGATGCTTCTTCCTCAGTTATCAATCCTGGATGAGCAAGAATGTCAATGTCTGACTGCAGAGCCATTCTATTTGTTCCTTCTTTAACTGGCTCAACAAGGGTTTCACCATGAACAATAACTATTTTTGCACCAAGCCTTCGTGCTTCTTTTGCCATTTCTGGAATTGTATATGGAGGAACATGGGTTAGCTCTATTCCTGGAAGTAAAACAACACTGGTAAAAGGCTGAATATCCTTCATTGCTTTTACAATTCTTGGAATAATTAACTCAATGTTTGACTGATCTGCATGGTCAGTTATTGCAAGGGCTTTATAACCAATTGCCTCGGCTCTTCTGATAATCTCTGCAGGAATCAATTCTCCATCGCTGAAAACACTGTGAATGTGAAAGTCTATCACTTTATAAACTCCAGCATTTTTTTAAACTCAGCTGTTCCTGCTTTTTTAAGCAGTTGAAATACCAGTGTTTCCGTGCATGTTATAACTGCACCAGCATTTTTCATGAGTTCAATCCCTATTTTCCAGTCCTGTTTTTTACGGCTGCATACAGCATCAGAAGGAACAAAAACATGGTAGCCCCTTTGAAGCAGGTCAAGTGCTGTCTGCCATACACATACATGGGTTTCCATTCCTGTAAGAATGATTTTTTGCCTGTTAAGCTCTCGAATTTTGCTGATGAATTTTTCCTCTCCCGCTGAGCTAAAACTTATTTTTTCAATGGCTTCATCATTGATCAAGCTCTTTATCTCCTCAAGAGTTTTTCCCAATCCTTTTGGATACTGTTCGGTAAAGATAATGGGAATTTGATAAATTTTGCAAAGTTCAACAAATGTAATGATATTTTTTACTGTTTTCTCAAGAATATCCTCTTTCATTGCCTTAGCAAGTTTTTCCTGCATATCAATTATTACAAACAGAGCATTTTCAGGGCTTATAAAAAACTTTTCAAAGCTCATTTATTCCTCCTCTGCAAGTTCTCTTAAAAGTTTTATTATATCATCTATTTTAAATGGTTTTGTAACATACCATTTTACTCCCAGTTCCCTGGCAGTCTGTTTGTCTATTTCCTGTCCCTTTGCTGTAAGCATAACAACTTTCATCTTCCACGAAGGTGGCTCTTTCTGTAGAATTCTACAAATCTCAAATCCACTCATTTTGGGCATCATTATGTCCAGTAAAACTATGTCAGGTTTTTCCTTTCTAATTAACTCAAGACCTTCAACGCCATCGCATGCTTCAACTGCCTGAATCTGCATATCCTCTATCTCTTCAATTATCTGTAAAATTAGCTCTCTTATGAGAGGCTCATCATCAACTATTAATATTTTCATTAACTCCCTCCCATTTTCTTTTTAAAGGAATCGTGAAATAAAATGTGCTTCCTCTGCCCAATATGCTTTCAACCCAGATTTTTCCTCCATGAGCTTCAACAATCTGCTTTGAAATTGGAAGCCCCAATCCTGTGCCCCTTGGTTTACCCCTTATAAGGTCTCCAACCTGTTTAAATTTCTCAAAAATCCTGTCTTTTTCTTCTTCAGGAATTCCTATACCAGTGTCTTCCACAGATACGAGTATTTCATCTCCATTAAGCTGTGCTTTGCATTTTACATATCCTCTTTCAGTAAACTTTAAAGCATTTGATAGCAGATTAATTACCACCTGAATGAGTCTTTCTCTATCAGCGTTAATAACTGGCAAATCTGGTTGAATCTCTATGTAGCAGGGAAGCCCTTTCTGTTCAAAAAGCGATGAAAGAGCCTTGTATGCATCTGTTATGACTTCATTTAGTGAAATCTCTGCGAAATTCCATACTGTCTTACCTGACTCAAGTTTTGAAATGTCAAGAACATCATTTATCAAAGATGTAATCCTCTCTCCTTCAGAAAAAATGATGTTAAAATTTTTATTAATCTTGCTTACTGCTTTGGATAACTTTGAATCGTTAAGGTCAAGATGGGGAAGAATATTTTCAACGAACTTCTTATTTATCATCTCAACAAATCCAAGTATTGAAGTAAGCGGCGTTCTTAATTCATGACTTACCACAGTGATAAACTCAGTTTTAAGTCTGTCAACTTCTTTTTCCTGAGTAATGTCTCTTATTAAGATAACAGAACCAAGAATTCCTTTTGCCTCTGATTCTTCAGAAAAATACTCTTTTTTAATGCTTTTTGCAACAGCCTTTCCAATCCTTTTATTAACAAGATTTATCTCAGTAGAAACAACTTCTTCAGTATTAAGAGATTTTTCTACCAGTTTATTTAGTTCCTTTCCAAGAATATCAATATTTTTCCCTATCATTTCAAACTCTGCCTTACCAAACATTTCTGAAGCAGCTGGATTAATGTGATTTATTACTCCGTCTTTATCAACAACAATGAGTCCATCAGCCATGTTATCAATTATGGTGGTCAGATAGGCAAGAGTATCCTGAAGCTCTACAACAGCATCTTTAAGAGCAAACTCGTATCTGTCAAATACTTCATTTATGTTATTTGCCATTGATTGCATTGTATTGGCAAGAAGTCCTATTTCATCCTTTGATTTAATCTCCACTTTAGCATCAAAGTCATGGGCAAGAAGCTTTTTAGCATATTCAGTCAACTGATTAAGGGGCTGGGATATTCTATTAACCATAAAGTATGCAAGAAGCACACTAAAAATAAAGATTAGACAAAGAAGTGTAAGCTGTTTACCAAGCACAGCCCACATTTTTTGATTGATGTTGTTTTTATTCATTCCCACGTGAACGTAACCTACAGCTCCTTCTGTAATTGGAGAAACTATGTCCAAAAAATCTCCTGCTCCCTGAATACTTACATCTTTTATGCCACTTTTATGTATCTGGGCAATTTCCTTAATCTCTTCAGGAATTGTGGGAATAAATGTATGTGAGATTATCTCACCTGTGGAGTCAACAACAAAAACATAGGAAACTCCTTCAATTTCAAGAAACTGATCTATCATTGCCTGAACAGTGGCAGAATCAAGATTGAGAATTGTTTCTGCAGAAGATGAGGCAATGCTACTTGCAATAGCAGTTCCTTTTGATTTGTATTCTTCAGCCAGATTATTATAGAGATGCCATCCAGAAAAAACACTTATTGTTACGAATATAATAGCAAAGAGAAATATTATTCCAAGCAGTGTTTTCTGAAAAAGCTTTGACATCCTCATTTTTTCCACTCGCTCCAGTCTTTTATTGGAACAAATTTGCCATTTTTGTAAGTTGTATAATAAACTCTATCCAATGCCTGATGTTTCAGCGGAGAGAAACTAATTTTTTCATCAATGCCTATATCAAGATTTTTAATATGTTCCACCACTTTTTTAATATTTTCTCTTTTTGGTTCTTTGCCAAGTCTTTTAAGAACTTCAACAATAACTTTTGCATTAAGAAAGCCTTCAAAGCTTACAAAACTGTATTTAAGGGGTTTATAGTCTGCCTCCATCAACTCTGGAGGTGGCATGGGATTATACTTATCCATAAAAGCTCTATACTGCCTTACTGCCGGTAAACTCATGTCTTCATAGCTTGGTACAACCTGAGAGTTTATCAGATTGTGGGTATATTTTTTACCAGTTTTTTTCTCTTCTTCAAGAAGAAGATTTATCATAAATTCACTACCTACAAAAGATACATTTGCAATAGGAACATCCCATCCCATGTCTCTTGCATCTCTTATAAATCCTGCACAGGCTGCATAAGCACCAACGGATATAACAGCATCTGCTCCAGCGTTTTTTAGAATCTCAACCTGTTTTTTAAAACTCTCTGAATATTTAGCACCTCTTTTATATGTTGCCTCTGCTACTATTTTAGAACCGTATTTTGCAAGTGTTTTTCTTACGCCATCCCATCCACTTCTTCCATAGGCATCAGCCTGATAAAAGATTCCTATTTTTTTTCTTCCAATTTTTATGAAATTCTCCACAAGCCCACCTGTTTCCTGTTCATAGGATGCTCTTAAATTAAATACATATTCATCATAAGGAGGCTTTCTGTGAGGTAGAGCTCCTGTAAAAGGGAAAAATAAATAAATATTCCTATTGCTGTAACTTTTCAGTATTGGCAGTATTCTTGTTACAGTAGGAGTTCCAACATAGTTAAACAGGGTAAAAACTCTGTCTTCTTCAACGAGCTTTATGGTGTTTTTTATTGTGGGAATCGGATTATAACCGTCATCGTAAGCTTTAATAACGATTTTTTTTCCGTAAATGCCACCATTTCGGTTAATGTAATCAAAGTATGCCATTGCTCCTCTGTAAAGCTCTATTCCAAGTCCTCTTGTTGGACCCTTAAAGGCTGCTGACATACCAAGAACTATGGTATCATTGTATTGTGTGGCATATATGAAGGAGGGAATTAATAAAAAAAGAGTGATGATTAAAAAAATCTTTAAAACTGAACCTGACATCTTTTCACTCCATTGCCTTCATCCTTTATCCAAAGAAGAGTTTTATTGTTTCTTCTGCACCAGTTTTTAACATCGTTTTCAAAGGTTGGACAGTCTGCAATAACTTCAAGAATATCTCCCTTTTTCATTTTTAATGCTTTGATTGTCATCTGAATTGTTGGTTGTGGACATTTTAAGCCACGAGCATCAAGTAAAATCACTGCCATAACTTACCTCCTCAATTGCATCAACTATTCCCTCTATCTCAGATAAAATTTCCTCATCAGTGTAGCCATCAATATCAATTGCCTTTGAAGGACATGAAGCCACGCATATCCCGCATCCTTCGCAAAGAACTTCAATAATCTCTGGTTTTCCCATTACACTCTCAATTGCTCTATAGGGACATTGAGATAAACATATGCCACAACGGCTGCATTTATTATAGTCTATTTTTGCTATAAATGGTTGCCTTATTATTTTCTCCTTAAATGAGCTGAGAAGTTCTCCAACCTGAGCCATTACATCAGTTATTGTTTCCTGTATTGTCATAGGCTCTTTGACAGAGCCTGTAAAAAATACTCCTGAGACTTCCTCTATTTTTTTATCTGACACAATTGCAGGACATAGAACAACAATGTCACAGGGAATTTTATCGTTTTTAAAAGAAATAATCAATGAATCTTCTCTTTCAATCTTTAACTCCTTTAAGTTTTCATATCTTAAAACTTTTGTCAGAGGGTCTTTAATTGCCTGTGAATAAAGTTTGTATGCCTTTTTACCTGGAAGCACTATTTCCTTAACAAAGTGAATTATTTCAACATCTGGCTGAATCTGTCTGATTACTCTGTTAAACTTAAAAGCATACTGACAGCATATTTTACTGCAGTAGGGATAGTAATCTTCATCAAGGCTTCCAACACAATGAATAATTGCAATCCTATGGGGAACACTTCCTGAACTGGTTATTATTTCTCCTTTGGCAGGTCCCTCAGAGTTTAAAATTTCTTCAAATTCCAGCGCATTATAGACATCTTTAAATTTTCCATATCCAAGCTCAGCAAAGGCTTTACAATCAATAAGCTCAAATCCTGTTGCCCAGAGTATGGCATTGACTTTTATAGTTTCTTCATTCTCTGATTCATTGAAATTTATTGCATCTGGCACAGGACACTCCTTTATGCATAAATTACACTCCTTTCCTTTAAGAGCAAGACACAGCTCAGGATTTATTCTTGCCACTGCTGGAAGTTTCATCGATTCTACTCTGATAGCATTTACTGGACAGACTTCTTCACATTGAGAGCAACCAATACATTTTCCAGGATTAACATAAACTGGCTTTGATAAAACCTTTGCAAAAAGGCTTCCGAAAAATCCTTTTAATTCTTTTAATTCCGAATTTAATCTCAGTTCTATATCAGAACTTAAAACCTCCTCAATCATTGGATGTACCACGCAGGGTCCGCAGGAAAGGTCTGGAAAGAGTTTTTCATATCTGGTAATTTTACCACCAAGTGAGTTTTCCCTTTCAATAAGATAAACTTTCCGACCAGCCCTTGAAAGAGCGAGTGCTGCCTTGAGTCCTGCTATACCTCCTCCAACAACCATTATATTATCTGAAACTGGAAATTCTTTTTCAAAAAGAGGTTTTTGTTTTTTCAGTCTTTCCAATGCTCCCTTGAAAAGTGCATATATTTTTTTCAGTGCTTCCTGTTTATCTTTAGTAACCCATACAACCTGTTCTCTGATATTAACAATATTGATCATATATGGATTAATCCCTGCTTTTTGAGCAATACTCTGAAATACAGACTCTTTATTTTTGGGCGAGCAGGCAAGAATAATTAATCCGTCAGGTTTTCTTGAGATGAGTAAATCTATAATTTCTTTTTGTGTCTCCTCAGAGCAGGCTAATTCAAATTTTTCAAACCATGCAACTTTGTCAGTTATTAAAGCTTTAAGTTTTTCAAAATCAATCTTTTCAGTTATCTGCCCAGCACAGGCACAAAAAATAACCCCGATTTTCAACACTGCCCTCTTACTGAGATAAATTTAAGACTATTTTACCACAAAAGACTCAATCTTCTACGAATACCTCTATGGCAATTTCAGGGCATACAACTGCACACATCGCACATCCTGTGCAGCTGTCAGGATTGGAAAATCTTGCAGGGAAAAAACCAGAGGAATTAAACTCCGAGGAAAGTTCAATACATCCCTTAGGGCATGTTAATACACAGTATTTGCATCCTTTACATCTTTCTGTGTCAATAACAATTAAACCTCTCGCCTTTGTTTGCATAGACTTAATTTTAAATGTTTTAATGTTTTAAAGTCAAACTATGGAGGAAGGATACAAATCTCCTTCCTCCATAGTTTTAATTAACAACCTTCAACAGCTTTTTTCTTCTTCGGTGTTGGTGTGGCTTCTTTACCTTTTTCTTTTGTTACCACACCATCTTTTACTGTAACTTTGTCTCCCACTTTAATACCTTTTACATTTTTAACTTCTACTGTAACTTCTTTGCCATCAGCCTGCTTGATTGTAAGTTTTTTCCCTTCAATTTTTGTAATCGTCCCCTGTACCACCTCAGTTTTCTTAGTATCTGCAGCAAACGATACAAAAGCTACTGCAAATACAAATGTTAAAACAATCAGTAATGCTATTGCTTTTTTCATTCTGTCACCTCCTTTCTTTTCAGAATTTGTTAAATTATATCAATAAGCTGACAGTTTTGTTAACTGTCCAGCATATACTATTGCTGCCCTTAAAATCAATGTCCCAGCGATCACGAGAATAGCTGCAAAGTTCATCCTGAAAATCTGAGCTTTTGTAAACTCTGCATGCAAACCATCTTCAAACTCCTTTAACTCACCAAGTTTAATTCTTAATGCTAAAGGAAGCAGTAAAAATATGGCGATCAAGGCAAGTGTAAAGATAAAGTGTTCACTTGTAAGAGAGAAAAATGGCGCAATAGCTTTTTTATAAGGTGCAGTGGAAGTATAAAGTCCATAGAAAAACAAAGCTATCACAACAAGTTCTGCAACTATTAACCATATATCAATCTTCGTAAATAAAAATTTTATCTCAGCCTTTTTAGCTATTATAACAACCATTGCTGCACCAGAAGAGAGAGCTGATACGAGAAACAGAATCGGCAGTGTTGCATTATTCCATAAAGGAATTGCTGCAAAGGAGCTTAAAAGCACACCGGTGTATATTCCAAGAAATATTCCTAAAGCAAAATTTAATTTTGCTATGGGTCTCATTCTAAGAGCAAGTTTTTCAGAAAGCTTAATAAGTAATGGAAGTTTAAGTCTATGTCTTTGCTCTTTAGGAATCACAGCCAGTATATAAAGAGCATTGGCAAAAAGCACAGCTGGTACTCCCCATGTACCCCAGGACATTAAAGAGAGAGGCTGAAAGGTTAAATAGCCCCATACAAGATGCAAGGGTGAACCAAGGTCAAGAATTATGAATAAAGCACCAACTGCAAGCACAATAAATGCAATTAAAGGAGCTCTAACGCATTGCGCAAGCTCTTCCACAGGTTGCTTTGGAATTCTGAGGTTTGCAATTGAACACATTACAAGTATTCCAGCAGAAAGACCTCCAAGAAAAAGATAAAAAACAATTCTCCAGTCCCAGACCTCCAGATGGGGAAATGTTATTGCGTTTGTTCCTGTAATGCTCAACTCTATCATCATAAACCTCCTGCAAATTTTTTATTAATGTAAAACACCCTTGGTGATGTGCCAGCAAATTCAAGCCTGACAGTAGCTTCATGTTTTTTTAAAAGCTGTGATACCTCACTATTTGGATCATCAAGGTCTCCAAAGATTCTTGATTTTCCAAGGCAGGTTTCAACACAGGCTGGTTTTCTGCCTTCTTTAAGTCTGTGCTCACAAAACGTACATTTATCAGCCACTCCTTCAGGAGTTGAGTATCTTGCATCATAGGGACAGGCTAAAATGCATGCCTTGCAGCCAATGCATTTTTTTTTGTCAATCTGAACTGTTCCATCCTTTGCTCTGTGGGATGCTCTTGTAGGGCAGGCATCTATGCATGGTGCATTTTCGCAGTGATTGCAAAGCTCTGACCTCAGTTCCATTCTTAAATTCGGGAATTCGCCTCTCACTTCTTCAACCACCCGTGTTCTAAAATATCCATCTGCAACACCGTTTTCCTTTTTACAGGCAATCACACATGCCATACATCCAATACATCTTTCCACATCTATAACCATTACATATTTTGGCATGTCTAAACCTCCTTTGTAATCTTCACAAAATTAACCCTCATCCCAACACTTCCTGAAATCTGGTCTATGGCATACCTTGTAATTAACTGCTGATCATCAGCTCCTCTGAGGTATGCTTTCCTTAAAAGTTTAGATGTTGAACCAAATCCATGGACAAGATAGATACAGTCTGGTCTTATTCGTTCTGTTACTTTTGCTCTTACTTTATTACTCTTTACTCCGTCCTGATTTACAAGAACAATGTAGTCACCCTGTTTAACTCCAAGCCTTTTTGCCACCTTTGCATTAATCCATGCAACATTTTCTTCCATGAGTTCCCATAAAGAAGGATTATTGGTTGTCCTTGAAAAAGTATGAACTGGTGCCCTTCCATAGATAAGTCTGAACCATCCTTCTGGTGGCTGTTCATGCTTTGTGTATCTCGGGACAGGGTCAAAACCATTTTCCTTAAGCTCTTTACTGTAAAGCTCTATCTTGCCTGAGGGTGTTTTAAATTTAAAGTCCTCACCCGGTAAGATGTAGGGTTTAGCACTCTCTGGAAAATCAATATATCCCTTTTTAGCAAGTTCAGAATAATCAATTCCCCAGGCTTGAGCCTTGATTTTTAAAAAATCCTCAAAGGTATTCCACGGAAAGTAATTCTCAAGATCGAGCTTTTTACCGAGTTCTTTAGCTATCCACCATCCTGGCTTGGTATCATACATGGGCTGAATGACAGGCTGGCGAATTGAAACTCCAAAGGCTCTTTCCTTAACAGTGAATAAATCATCATGTCGCTCAAGATAGGTGCATTCAGGTAACACTACATCAGCAAGCATCACTCCATCATAGGGCATCATGTCAACAGCCACAAGAAGATCAAGTTTTTGAACAGCTTGCAGTGTCTGTCTTTGATCTGGCATTGCTTTCATTATGTTAGTTCCTGTTATAAACCATGCTTTGATTGGATATGGTTGTTCTGTCAAGGTAGCTCTAACAATTTCGTGGGTTACTCCTTCTTCACCTGCAAAAGGATAATTGCCCTTGTTTATTGCAGGCTTTTGCGGCTCTGGATAATTATTCTCTGAGAGAAACACCGGCTCAAGCTTTTTCTTTGGAGTGAGATAAATTCCACCAGGTCTTCCATAAGCTCCAAGAAGTGCTGTTAATATGGCAACAGCACGCTGACGCTGAACGTTGTCTGAATACCAAGCAGTGTGTCTTCCAGGATGTATCAAAACATGAGGTTTATTTTTCCCAATTATTCTTGCTGTTTCAACAATTAAACTGGTTGGAATCTCCGTTTCCTTTTCAGCCCATTCTGGCGTATACTGTTTTACTGAACTGGCAACTTCATTAAAACCTACAGTGTATTTTGCTACATACTCTTTATCATAAAGTTCTTCCTGAATTATTAAGTTTATCCATGAAAGTAAAAGAGCCAGATCAGTACCAGGCTTTATTGGTAACCAGTATTTTGCCTTACCAGCTGCTGTTGAAAATCTCGGATCAACAACTATAACAGTAGCACCTCTACCAACTGCTTCTGCAAATTCCTGACACTGGGAGTTATGAGCGTTCTCACCAAGATGGCTACCTATCAAGACAACTACTTTGCTGTTCTTTAGATCAAGTCTTTCAGGATTGCCAACATCTTCTCCAAAGGTAACTTCAAAGGCTACACCACGAGCACCTCTGCAAAGTGCAAAGGAAGGCATTGCAAAATTAGGAGAGCCAAAAGCCTGAAGAAGATGCATAAAGTAAGTTGATACTGTTCCATGTGTAAGTAAGGCTATTGATTCTGCTCCATACTGTTCTTTAATTTTCTGCATTTTATCTGCCACAAATCCAAGTGCTTCATCCCATGAAACCTTTTTAAACTTTGCCTCTCCTCTTTTGCCTGTGTTGATAAGAGGTGTTTTTAATCTGTCTGGATCATAAAGGAGCCCTATTCCACCATGACCTCTTGCACATAATTTCCCCCGAGAGTTTGGATGAAGAGGGTTTCCATCAAGTTTTACTACTTTACCATCCACAACCTTAGCAATTACGCCACACCGCCAGAAACACATCTCGCATGTAGTGGGAACATATTGAGGTAATGAGACAGGCTTTTTACCAAGACCTAAAACAGAGGTTACAACTGAAGTTCCAGCTACAGCTACTCCACCTGTTGCAGCTGCAATTTTGAGAAAATCTCTTCGGGTAATGGTCATACCCTCACCCCCTTGCTTTTGTTATACTATATATAAAATGGTATCCAAAAAAAATTTTTTTGTCAATAAATTTTTACAATAGGATATGGGGGTATGAAAAAAATTAGTTTAAATGATAATAATTTGCATAACCAGAAAAGAAGACTTTTTTTAAAAAAGATAATTAATTTTCTATTTTTAACTGCAGGATTTTTATTTGTAATTACTGGTTTAATCTTTTTAGTACCTAAAAAACCTAAAAACAAACCGTATAAATTTTTTGAAGTCTCAGAGGATAAAATTCCCAAGGAAGGTGTAAAAAAAGTTGATATAGCCATTGAAGAAAAAAAATCCATGAAAATATTTCTTGTAAATCAAAAAAATTCAATAATTGCTCTTTCACCTGTATGCACCCACCTTGGCTGTTTTGTAAACTTTGACAGAACCGTAAATGAATTCATATGTCCATGCCATGGTGGCAGATATGATACAGATGGGAAAGTAATTGATGGTCCGCCTAAAGAGGCTCTTCACAGACTCCCCGTTAAGATGGAAAATGGCAGAATTTTGATAGGGATAAAACTATGAAACTCATTGATTGGTTTCTTGACAGATTCAGATTAAAATCCGCTCATAGAGGAATTTTTGAAAGAGACATTCCAGAGGGCATAAATTACTTCTATTGTTTTGGTGGAATTGCTTTTACCGCATTTTTAATATGTCTGCTCTCCGGGCTTTTTCTGTCATTTTATTATACTCCTTCTGAAAAAGAAGCTTATTTAAGCATTCAGAAAATTCATGAAGAAGTATATCTTGGAAAACTAATGCGAGGAATTCACAAATGGTCTGCCAATCTACTGATTGTAAGCCTTATAATTCACTCAATAAGAGTTTTTATTACCAGAAGTTACAGACCTCCACGGGAATTAAACTGGATTGTTGGAGTTACTATATTCGTAATTGTGATGTTTGAGGGCTTTACTGGATATCTTCTTCCATGGGATCAAAAAGCTTACTGGGCAACTGTTGTTGGAACAAATATTATCGGAAGCATACCGATATTGGGCGAAACTCTTTTACTGATCGTAAGAGGCGGATATGAGGTAACTGGAATTACTCTCTCAAGATTTTACAGTTTCCATGTGCTGTGGTTTCCCTTGATTATAGTTATTCTTTTATGGGCACATTTTCATATGATTAAAAAGCTTGGCATATCAAAACCCCTATGAAAAAGAAGTTTTACCCAGATTATCTTATTGAAGTTTTGTTTTTTGCAATCACTACTTTTGAAATAATTCTCATACTGGCTTTTCTATTTCCTCCTGTTATTGGAAAAGAAATTGACTTCACAGCAGCCTATCAACCCCGTCCTGAGTGGTATTATCTCTGGCTCTTTTATCTGTTGAGATTTTTCTCAACTGATCAAGTTTTTATAGGTGGAGTTTTGTTGCCCTTTACATTAATAGCCTTTCTCCTTTTTATTCCGTGGATTGAGAAAAAAATTGGATGGATGTTAACAGCAATCATTGGACTAATTTTTCTACTTCTATTTATCATAACCACCATAATTGAAGCCTTATCATGATAGCCCATATGGGTATAAAGTATGAATTTTTAAGCTATTTCTTTGCAATCATAACCACCATAGTTATAAGTTTTGTCCTGATTAAAACAGTGATTGCTCTTACCAAAAAACAGATTTGTGTGGAGGAATGATATGAAAAAAATATCTCTTGACAAAATTTTTAAAAGTGGATAAAATTAGTCAACAATAAATTTAAGGAGGGAGGTATGGATACAGTATTATTAAGTAGGCTACAGTTTGCCATAACTGCAGCCTTCCATTTTATCTTTGTTCCCCTTACACTCGGACTTTCAATTCTTGTAGCTTACATGGAAAGCAGGTATGTGGCAACAGGTGATAGGGATTATTTAAGGATGGCAAAGTTCTGGGGAAAGCTTTTCTTAATTAATTTTGCACTGGGAGTTGTTACAGGAATTACGCTGGAATTTCAGTTTGGAATGAACTGGGCTGAGTATTCGCGGTATGTGGGAGATATATTTGGTTCTCCTCTGGCAATTGAAGCAACTCTGGCATTCTTCCTTGAGTCAACATTCATTGGTGTGTGGATTTTCGGCTGGAATAGAATCTCTCCAAAACTGCACGCTCTCTCCATATGGCTTGTGGCACTGGCAACAAATCTTTCTGCTCTTTGGATTTTAATTGCCAATGGATGGATGCAGCATCCTGTTGGTTATGTCTTGAGGAATGGAAGGGCAGAGATGGTTGATTTCTGGGCAGTTGTAACAAATCCTTATGGGTTACTTAAGTTTGCTCATACAGTTCTTTCTGGCTGGATTGTTGCAGGATTTTTCGTTTTAGGGATCTCTGCATATCATCTTTTAAGAAAAAACGAGACTGAATTTTTCAAAAAAGCTTTAAAAATTGGAGCAACCTTTGCACTTGTAAGCTCAATTCTTGTTGCTGCAGTGGGTGACTTCCATGCAAAAGAAGTATCTCGCACTCAGCCAACAAAGCTTGCCGCAATGGAATCTCTATGGGAAACCACTAATGATGCCCCAATGTATCTAATTCTTGTGCCAGATCCTAAGAATGAGAGAAACGCTGTTGAAGCTATCGGAATTCCTTCCCTGTTAAGCATCCTTGCAGGACAGAAAGAAATAAAGGGATTAAAAGAGTTTCCACCTTCTGAAAGACCTCCCGTAACCATTACTTTTCTCAGCTTCAGACTCATGGTAGGACTGGGTTTTCTCTTTATAATACTTGCTCTATGGGCATTGCTTAAATTTAAAACCATTGAAAATGCTACCACGCTTCTAAGATTACTTCTTTGGTCAATCCCTCTTCCTTATATTGCAGCACAGCTTGGATGGATTGTGGCAGAGGTGGGACGACAGCCCTGGATTGTTTATGGATTGCTTAAAACAGCTGATGCTGTATCAAAGGCAGTTGAACCTGCTCAGGTAGTGGCTTCTTTAGTAGGATTTACACTCTTTTATGGTGCTCTTGGAATAATTGATATTTACCTTCTTGCAAAATATGCAAGAAAAGGTCCTGAACCAAAGGAGGTGTAGTTATGGAGTTTCAAACTATATGGTTTATTTTATGGGGACTGTTATGGGCAGTTTATTTTGCCCTTGACGGATTTGATCTTGGTGCTGGAGTTCTCTATCCCTTCATTGCAAAAAATGAGATGGATAAAAAAGCAATGCTTCATGCAATTGGTCCTGTTTGGAATGGGAATGAAGTTTGGCTTATTACCGCAGGTGGCGCTACTTTTGCTGCCTTTCCTACAACCTATGCCTATATGTTCAGCTATCTTTATACTCCGCTTTTGATAATTCTTTTTGCACTAATATTCAGGGGAGTAGCTGTTGAATTGAGAGGCAAAGCAACTTCAGAGCAGATGAAAAAGTTCTGGGATTTCTGGGTATTTGCTGGAAGTTTTATTCCTGCTCTGCTTTTTGGTGTTGCCTTTGGAAACATATTTATGGGACTTCCCTTTGATGACTCTGGATACTATGCAACAGTATTCAGTCTTCTTAATCCGTATGGCTTGATTGTTGGTTTATTGTTTTTATTTACCTTTATAGTACATGGAGGATTGTGGACAGCACTCAGAGTTCCAGATACGTTGGCAGAAAAAGCTGCTTTAAAAGCTAAAAAATTCTGGTATCTGCAGGCTATATGTGCAGTGCTCTTTTTGATTTTAACAGCAGTCTTTACAAATCTTTACGATAACTATCTTAAACTTCCATATTGGTTTGTCGTTCCTGCAATTGCTGTGGCGTGTCTGCTTGCAACAGGATTTTATCTAATGAAAAATAAAAGAGGTAAAGCTTTTATATCATCCGTTTTGTTTATCATAACTGTTGTATTCAGTGGAGTCATCGGACTTTATCCAAATCTTATTCCCTCAGCCATTGATCCGAAATACAGTCTCACAATATTTAACTCGTCTTCAAGCCCCTATACTCTGAAGGTGATGACAATTGTGGTAATAATCTTCGTTCCCATTGTTCTTTTTTATCAGGCGTGGACATATAAAACATTCATGTACAAAATCACAGAAAAAGAGCTTAAGGAGGAAGGCTATTAAGGGATTGCAGATTACAAGGGAAACAGACTATGCAATAAGAACTGTACTTTATCTCTCAGGAAAAGTTGGACTCACAGCAAAAGCTGAGGAGATTTCAAGGGAGATGGAGATCCCAAAGAGTTTTCTCATGAAAATACTGAAAAAGCTTGAGAATGCGGGGATTCTTTCCCTGAAAAGAGGAGTAAGTGGTGGAGTAGAATTACAAAAAAAGCCTAATAATATAACTCTCTATGATGTAATTGTGGCAATGGAGAAGACAGTAGCACTTAACAGATGCGTTGTTAATAAAAAAATCTGTGGACTTTCTTCACGTTGTCCTGTTCATCCAGTATGGTTCAGGGTAAGAGACAGATTAATTCAGATATTGAAAGAGATTAATTTTTCAGTGCTACTAACTCAGGGAGCTGCTTAGTCAGCTCCCTTAAACAGATTAAGCCATTCTCTAAAGATTTTTACCTTTTCCTCACCGTGTCTTGAAAGGTCCTTTATTATTTCCTCAACAGTTCTTACTCTTACAGAGCCGTCAGACTCTTTTGAGAAAAACTTGTCTGCATAGGCAATTATTTTTTCCTCCATACTAATGGGTAACATATCTCGCTGAGGCAAAGGAAGTTTGTTTTTTATTATCTCTTCCTTTGTTATTCCAACTCCTGTATGTCTTTCACAGACAAGAGCATGCTGGGGAAATCCCTCTTTTTCAAGAATTTCCCGTCCGAGATATCCATGGGCAATATAGGGAAATTTGCCATGACAGTCAAGTTTTGGAGTGTTCGTTAGAAAAATGCCAATATCATGCAGCATTGCTGCTTCATAAATAAACTGCCTGTCCACATCAAACTTTTCTGCGATTTTTAAAGCTTTCTCTGCAACTGCTTGAGAGTGATTTATAAGGATTTTATATGCTATGCTCTGAGGATTGTAATGTTTTTTTATGATTTCAAGGGGGTTCATAAATTCATTATATCACAGAGCTTTTCTTTTAGTGGCAGGCAAGATTTTAAGAAAGATTATTCCTCCCGCGAGACATATTAAAGAATATAATTCAAGCACTGTCTTAACACCAAATTTTTGTACTAATGCTCCAACAACAAGATTGCCTATTGGTGTAAAACCAAGAAAAACAAAGGCAAAAAAACTCATTACTCTTCCTCTAAGTCTTTGCTCTGTTAGATTTTGAATAAAACTGTTACTTACAGTAAAAAAATTAACAAACGCAATGCCAAGTAAAAATGCAAATCCCATTGTTAAATAAATATTGTGAGAGAGGGCAACTCCAGAAAGTCCTACGGGAAACAAAAGAGAAGCTCTGAAAATATGATTCAATTTCTCCTGTATATCTCTCTTTAAAGCTATAAAAATACCTGACAGAAGCGAACCTAATCCAACGGATGAGACTATCATGCTAAATCCCTCTGCTTCTACCTTTAATATTTCTCCAGCTATTATCGGAAGAATTGTCATAAAAGAAACTCCGAATAATGTAAAAATTCCCACAGAGCAAATTATATTTAAGATCTGTCTGTTTTTAAGAATGAACTGCCATCCCTCTTTCAGGCTCTCTTTAAAAGAAACATGGCTTGAGGAAGTTGAAAAATTTAGTTTAATGCTGAAAAGAATAAAAATAAGTGGCAGAAAGCTTAATGCATTGAGATAAAAACACATATAAAAACTTAAATGAGCTACAATAAATCCTGCAAGCATTGGTCCCAAGATTCTTGCAATATTAAAAGATATAGACTGCATTGCTATAGCAGAAGTAATCATGTCCTGATGCACTATCTCAGTTATAAAAGCCTGCCTTGCCGGCATGTCAAAAGATGTAGCTATTCCGAGAACAAAAGAAGCAATGGCAATGTGCCAGATGTTTATGAGGTTTAAATAAATTAGCACTCCGATTACCACAGCCGGCAGAGATGAGAGAATCTGAGTAGCAATTAAGATGTTCCTTCTTGGATATCTATCAGCTACCACACCTCCAAATAAACTAAAAAGCAATGTGGGAAATGAAGTAATAAAGGAAATCAGACCGAGATAAAAGGCAGATTTTGTGAGAACATAAACAAGCCAGCTCTGTGCTATCTGCTGCATCCATGTGCCACTTAGAGATATGACCTGACCTATCCAGTAGGCTCTAAACTCTTTAATTTTCAAAGGATGGGACATTTTTTATTATATCATTTAACAATAAAAAGAACCTCTTCAGTGCCTTTAGAAAGACTTACCAAAGAGGTTCTTTGAAGGATTAGTTTAATTAAGAAAAGCTTCCATATTTTTTTTGAGTTCAAAAGGGATCTTTGAATTCCTGCTCTGGCTTGAAGTATCTGATACCCTATCCTTTCACCACAATGTTTACCAACTTGCCTTTGACAGGGATTACTTTAAGGATTTCTTTACCGTCTATCCACTGCTTTACTTTTTCGTCATCAAGGGCAATTTTTACAACATCTTCATCGCTCAATCCCTGTGGAATCATTATCTTTGAACGAACTTTGCCATTTATCTGTACAACAAGCTCTATCATCTGCTCTTTTGCAAGTTCTTCATCGTAAGAGGGCCATGGTTCGTTGAGAATAAAGCCTTGTTCGCCGATTTCATGCCAGAGTTCTTCAGCAATGTGTGGTGCAAAAGGGCTCAGAAGAAGAAGGAAGTTTTTAAGGGCGAATTTGAATAGTTTGCGTTCTTCATCGGTTTTAGGTTCATAACTGTAAACTTCATTTACAAACTCCATAAGCCTTGCAATGGCTGTGTTAAACTGGTATTCCTTTTCTATGTCAAGGGTAACACGCTTTATTGTGCGGTGAATAAGGCTTAATATATTAGATTCTCCTGTCATCCCGATGGACAAAACCCCGAGGGATCTCGCTTCTGAATCATCAATAGATGTATTTTTAAGCCACCCATGATGTTTATAAAAAAGGGCATAAACTCTCTTTAAAAATCTGTGTGCACCTTCAACACCCTGAGATGACCATTCAAGGTCTTTTTCAGGTGGTGCTGCAAAAAGAGTGAAAACCCTTACTGTGTCTGTTCCGTAAGTTTCAATCATCTCATCGGGATCAACTATGTTTTTCTTTGACTTGGACATCTTCTCCACTCTTCCAGTCTGCACAGGCTTTCCACAGTGAATGCATCTGCCATCTTTGACTTCCTTTGGAAAGAGCCAATCATGCTCTAAGCATCGGTAGCTTTCCATGCAGACCATTCCCTGTGTAAGGAGCCTCTCAAAGGGTTCATCAAAGGGAAGAATTCCTAAGTCACGAAGCACCTTTGTAAAAAATCTCGCATAAAGAAGATGTAGCACCGCATGCTCAATCCCGCCAATGTACTGATCAACTGGCATCCAGTATTTAATTTTCTCCCTATGAAATGCCTCTTCATCATGAAGTGAGCAGTATCTCACAAAATACCATGAGGAATCCACAAAGGTATCCATTGTGTCTGTCTCTCTTCTGGCATCACCACCGCATAGAGGGCATTTTGTTCTATAAAACTCGTCAACATATTTAAGCGGAGACTCACCTTTACCTGTTAAGCTTACATTTTCAGGAAGTATCACCGGTAAATCCTTCTCAGGCACTGGAACAATACCGCAGTGGTTGCAATAGATTATGGGAATTGGTGTTCCCCAGTAGCGCTGTCTTGAGATTCCCCAATCACGAAGCCTGTAATTGACTGTTTTCTTGCCAAGTCCTTTTTCCTCAATGTAATCTGCCACTGCTTTTTTGCCCTCTCGGGATGTAAGCCCTGAAAATGCTCCTGAATTAACCATAACTCCTTCTTCTTCGTATGCCTCTTTGATGGGTACGGGTAAATCCTTTTCAAAAGGTTTTATGACGACTTTTATAGGAAGCCCATATCTTACGGCAAACTCAAAATCCCTCTGGTCATGGGCTGGAACGCTCATTATTGCGCCTGTTCCGTATTCTATAAGGACAAAGTTAGCAATCCATATGGGAACTTTTTCTCCGTTAAGGGGATTTATTGCATATTTTCCTGTGAATATGCCTTCTTTAATCTCAGGCTCACGCTGAAGCTTTCTTATTCTCTTTAAAGCCTCCCTGTCCTCACAGAGCCTTTCTGCAAGGGGATGCTCTGGTGAGATACACATGAATGTTACTCCAAATATTGTATCTGGACGGGTTGTAAAGATTCTTAATGCCTCATTCATTCCATCAATGGGAAAATCAACCTCAACGCCTTCACTTTTTCCAATCCAGTTACGCTGCATTGTGAGAACCTTTTCAGGCCAGCCAGTGAGTCTGTCACAGTCCTTAAGCAGCTCTTCAGCATAGGCAGTAATTCTTAAAAACCACTGCTCAAGCTCTTTCTGTTCAACCTGAGACTCACATCTCCAGCAGGCTCCGTCAATTACCTGCTCATTGGCAAGAACTGTGGCACAGGAAGGACACCAGTTAACAAAAGATGATTTTCTGTAGGCAAGCCCTTTTTCGTAAAGTTTAAGGAATATCCATTGATTCCATCTGTAGTATTCAGGAGAGCATGTGGTTACCTCACGCCGCCAGTCATAGCTCAAACCAAGCTTTATTAGCTGAGATTTCATGTGGTCTATATTCTCATAGGTCCATTTTGCAGGATGCACTCCGTGCTTTATTGCTGCGTTTTCAGCAGGAAGTCCGAAGGCATCCCAGCCCATTGGATGAAGCACACTGAAACCTTTCATCCTCTTGTATCTTGCAATAACATCGCCAATTGCATAGTTCCGGACATGTCCCATATGAATTCTTCCTGATGGATAGGGAAACATCTCAAGGCAGTAAAACTTCTTCTTTGAAGTGTCTTCATTTACTTCAAAAACTCTGTTTTTAAGCCACTCATTCTGCCATTTTGCCTCTACGCTTTTGAAATCATAGTTTTGATTCATACTGCCTTATCTGCCTCCTTGTGAGTTTTTATGGTTAATTATAACATATTGCATTTTACATTATTACATTAAGTAGACACTGCTTAAGCTCGGTATAACAGAGTGATAGGTCATTCCGAACGAAGTGAGGAATCTTCTCTTACTAAAAAAAGAAGGGATTGCCACGCCTGACTCTGTCGGGCTCGCAATGACAGAAAAGAGGAGACACTGTCTTCGCCTCTGGATGACATTTGAGTTGTCATCGTATATTAGATCATACACGAGGAGAAGGGAGGACAGAAAGGGCGTTAAGAAGCATAGATAAATTTAATGAAAATTAATAAAAAAGCCTCTGTTCTCAAAAAAACAAGAACAGAGGCTTTCTAATGAATTACTTAAGTAATGCTTCTATATTTTGCTGCGTTCCGTATGGATCTCTAAATTCCTGTTCAGGCTTAAAGTTAAGTTTCTTTTCTCCACGATTGTTAAGATATTTCTTAAGTTCAAGATCTATATTTACAGGAACCTGCTCTCCAGCCTTTGCAAGCATTGTTCTTAAAATCGCCTCAGACTTTGATGCATAGGCAGTAGCATCAGCAAGAATTCTTCCAGCTTCAGTAGGATTATGGAAACCAATAGAATTTTCAGCACCAATAAAAATAACTCTGTAGAGTGCCTCAAGATATAAGTCTTTTGCCTTATTGTAAAGACCCTGATCAAGCTTTTTTCCGCTTTCCTGTGCTTTATTTGCGATTTCAAATAACTTTGCAGTAACTGCTGTCTGATATCCTGCCCTGAGTAGCAAACTCATTGTTCTGTCCTGAATTGCAATTACCTGCTGTTTTAGCCATTCAGGTGTTTCGCCATGACATTGCAGACATGCTTTCATGTCAGACTTTAGCGGGCTCATAATTCTATGCTCAGAAACTTTAAAGCCTCCCATTTTCTTATAGGGCATATGACAGTCTGCACAGGAAACTCCAGCATTCCAGTGAATAGAGTTATTTGAGAAAAATTCAAATTCAGGATGTCTTATATAGGCAAGCTTAAATCCCGTGACAGCCTGTTTCCACTCAGCGTAAGCTGGATCACTTTTTAGAACTTTTATAATGTTTTCAATAGAAATTCCTCCAAGTTTGCTTCCCTGCCATGGGAAGAAAACTCCTGTTGGTTTCATATCTTTATCTCTTGGAACAACATAAGTTACATGGCACTGAGCACAGATGATGCTGCGCATCTGCTGATGAGTAATATTGTTGGTATCAACTCCCATTGTCTGCAAAGCTTTAACAAGAGTAAATCCTCTTCTTATCTGTAATGAAGCATCCTTTGGATTGTGGCAGTCAATACATGAATCTCCGAGTCTTCTGTGTTTTTCAGGTATCCAGCTCCATACTTCTTTATAGGGTCTGTTATAATAGGCAAGTCCGTATTTTGCTTCAAGCTCAGGTGCATATGAGGTTTTACAGGTAAGGCAAACTCCGCCTGGCTTAAGTCTTGAAGGATCAATTTCAAGCTGGTCAATTACTCTGTAAAAATGCGACCTTGGTTCATTATATTCAATGCCAAATCCCCATCCATTGTAAAGCAATGCCATAAAAGGATACTCCGAGAGTTTATCGTAGATAACCTTATCCGCATCCCACCCCCTCTTGTACTTACTCTTTCCAGCTGGCGTTGGTTCCTGTGATTGCTTATACATCTCATAGTGAATTGGATAAACCTTTCCCCATACTTCAGGATCAACTTCATTTTCTGGGATGGTTGTTGCTTTAAATTCCTTTGCTTTTTCAGGAGAACATGCAAACAGAATAAACAAAGCTAAACACCATAAAATGAAGCTAAATCTTTTCATCAAAACACCTCCTTAAAGGGTTTCTCTAAAACCTGCCTGTCTGTGGGATATTCTTCTATGACAATCCCAGCATTTTCTATCTGACACATCAATTCGGGAAACCATTCCTTCATGACATCTGATGCAGTTCTGCTGAATTGTTTTTGTTCCATGAGCAGAGATTGTTATTCTATCAGGAACGCTTCCTGAATAAAAATGCACTATATCCTTTGTTCCATCAATACCCTTCCATACATAGAAATTAACCTTTGAATCATTGGGTAGATGACAATCAACACATTTAAGTGTATTATGCAGTCCTCCTTTCATTAAGGTTATGTATTGTTCCTCCATGACATGGCATTTAGCACAAAATTCTGAAGAGTTGGTTTTTGCAAGAATCCGAGGAGAAAGGATAGCTACAATTATAAGAAAAATTGTTACTGAAATAATTATCCAGCCCCTCCCCATAATTCACCCCCCTTTTTTTTTGTTTTAGGCTGTTCAAATCTTCACAGTTAAATTATACCTAACCTGCCGCCAAAACTCAAACTGTTGCTATTCCAAAAATCATTATTAGTCCTAAAATTATTAATAAAAATCCAATGATGTAATTGAGCCATTTGAAAAGCTTCATGAATTTTCTCAGATATCGCATGGCTGTATCAATCAATAAAGAAGACAGCATAAAAGGTATAGCAATTCCAAGTGAGTATGCTCCGAGCATTTTTAATCCTGTAATCACGCTTCCACTCATGCCTGAATAGATTAAAATACTTCCAAGCACAGGTCCTATACAGGGTGACCATCCTGCTGCAAAACCAACTCCAATAAGGAATGCTCCAAGTGGTGTGCCAAATTTTTGCAGTTTTATGTTGAGCCTGAATTCTCTCATCAGTAAACCTTTTTTTATAAGTCCAATAAGAAGCAAACCAAATAAAATTAAGAAAACTCCACCAATTGTTCTCAGATAATCCTGATAATCAAAGAAAATACTTCCAATAAGTGAACTTCCAGCGCCCAAAGCAAGATATACAGTTGAAAAGCCAGCAATAAACAAAAGAGTGTGAAACAAAATACGGAGTTTAGAACTACCCTGAGAAATTTCAGTTATTGAGAGTCCTGAAAATAGTGAAACATATACGGGAAGTAAAGGTAAGATACAGGGAGAAAAAAAGCTTAAAAATCCACCTGCAAAAGCTGCAGTCAGTGTTATCTCATTCATCTACCGCAGTCAGAAGGATCTCCCATGAGTTTGTCCATTGCATGGGGAAGTGCATCCATTATTGTTTCTAAGGATTCTCTTACAGCTTTCGGGCTTCCAGGAAGATTTACTATTAAGGTTTTTCCTCTTATACCGGCAATTGCTCTTGATAAAATTGCGGTCTTTGTTTTCTTGTATCCTTCCCATCTCATAGCCTCTGCAATTCCAGGAACTTCCTTTTCAATAACTTCACGGGTTGCATCAGGGGTTACATCCCTTGGATAAAGCCCTGTTCCACCATTTGTGAAAACTAAATCTGCTGTGGATGAAGCTTCAAGAATTGCTCGCTTTATTTCTTCCTTTTCATCTGGAACTATTCTGTAAAAAACAACATCTGCCCATGAAGAAACCATCTCCTCAATAACTTTTCCACTCATGTCTTCCCTTTCACCCTTTGAACCTTTATCAGAAACAGTAATTATGGCAACTTTGTATTTCATAGCATTAATATTTCATCTCCAACTTTAATTTTTCCTCCCTTCAAAACTCTTGCAAAAACTCCCTCTTTTGGCATGATGCAGTCACCAATAGTTTTAAAAATCTCACATTTACTATGACAGCTTTTACCGTGCTGAGTAATCTCAAGGATACATTCTCCAACCTTTAGCTTTGTTCCCACAGGAAGGCTTAGTAAATCAACTCCTTCAGTGGTGATGTTTTCTGCAAAATCTCCATAGTTGAGATTTAAACCTTTTGACCTCATTTTCTCAATGCTTTCAATGGATAGCAGACTGATCTGTCTGTGCCAGTGGGAGCCTGCATGAGCATCTCCTTCAATTCCAGAGTTTTCAATAACCATTGCCTCTGAAACAGCTTTTTTTGTTGTCCCTTTGTTTTTGCTTATGTTTATTGAAACCACCTTACCAGTCATAATAGCATTATAAAACAAATTTAAGGAATAAGCAAAACAGGTTTCACAGAATTTTTTATAACACTCTCAGCAACACTTCCAATTATTACTGCCTCTGTATAGGATCTTCCCTTAGAACCCAATACAATCAAATCTACCTCTTTTGATTTTTTAAGAATCTCTTCTGCTGGACTGCCTGATATAACTTCATAATGAAGGGTTTTATCAATTTTTTGAATCTGCTGATGAGCTTCTTCTTTCAGATTGCCAATATATTTCTCTATCTCTGAAGGTTCTTCAATAATCCCTCTTATCTTCTGCTCTGGCACAACATGTAAAATTTTTAATTCAGAACTCCATTTTTTTGCTATTTTCCGGGCAATCTCTAAAGCTTTTAATGAATAAGTAGAAAAATCTAAAGGGCATAGAATTTTTTTTATTTTTATAGCCTCAGGACTGATCTCTTTAAACTCCTCTCCCTTCACAATCAAAACAGGCACCTTCAATCCCTTAAGAATTCTTTCAGAAGTGGAAGGTCTTGTTATGTGTGTCTTAAATCCCATTACTGCAAAGGCTTTTTCATCTTTTATAACTTCTTTTATGCTTTCAATTAGCCTTCCAAAAGCAACTTTAAACTCCACATTTACCTGCATTCTGCCAAGCTCTTCAGCCAGTGATTTCAGTTTCTCTTCAATCTTCTTTTTTTCTTTGCTAATATAAGGCATTAAATAAGCAGGTGGAGTAAGGGTATACTCCATTATATGAAAGAGGCAGAGGCTTTCACAATCAAAAGTATCCTTAAGCCAGACTGCATATGAAAGCACGCTCCGGGTAGCAGGTTTAAAATCTATAGCAACATAAATTTTCTCTGGATTCATTTTTTCACCATTTTTCCAAGTTTTTCTTCAACAGACTTAATCTTTGCCTCAATTCTTCCTTTAGCGCCTTTTCTGTCATCAATCTTAATATCAATTACTACTCTTTCTACTTCTTCCATTAGTGCGTCTCTACATCTTTTTATAAGATCCATTACTTCATCCCATTCTCCCTCTAAAATTGTTCCCATTGCGTGAAGTTTATAGGGAATTCCGCTGTTATCAACAATTTTGATTACCTTTGCCACATATTCACTTACACTTACGCCTGCTCCTAAGGGAACTATGCTGAATTGTGCGAGCATGTTCTACCTCCTATCAATAAACATCTTCAGCAACCTTTACTGTAAGGTCACCGAGCATGTTTGTGTAACTGCCAAGCTCATTGTCATACCAGCCATAAATAACTGCCTGAGTTACAGGAATCTGCAACTTGTCAGTAACTGGTGCACCAATGTTGCACATCTTTGATATATCAAGAGTGATCATCGCCGTTCTTGTGTGAGTTTCACTTCCCTCAATTATTGCTGCAGGACCAAAAAATCCAATTATATCAGTGGATACTTTCTGATCTTCTGTGAAAAGTAGATATCCTCTCTTTTCCCTTTCTTGAGCTTCCCTGTAAATTTTGTTTATAAGCTCTCCATCAATTATGTTGTTGTCTTCATCTCTAAAAGCCACAACAAGTATTATTAATGACCCTGTTACAACAGGCACTCTTACAGATTGAGCAATAAATCCTATATTTTTCATTTCCGGTAAAACAAGTGCAAGGGTTTTTGCTGCTCCTGTGCTTGTAAGAATTATGTTATTCATGGCAGAACGAATTTTTCTTAAATCTTTTGCGTCTGTTTTTGGAACTCTGTCAAGAACCTGTTGAGAGGCTGTTACTGCGTGAACAGTTGCCATGGACACACTCAGGATTCTTTCAGCACCAAAATAATCAAGAAGAGGTTTCATCATATGGGCTAAACATGTAGTGGTGCAAGATGCACCAGAAATGATTATGTGTTTTTTGCTGTCATACATCTCCTCATTAATTCCCATTATCACTGTAATAGAGTCTTCTGGGATGTCCTTAGCTTTGTCTTTGATTTTAAAAGGAGCGCTAACCAACACTTTGTATGCTCCAGATTCAAGATGCCCTCTTACTGAACCCTCTTTTGCATCAGCGGGCAATGTGGGATCAAGAAATTTTCCTGTTGTATCAACAACAAGCCTTGCACCATGTTTTTCCCATCCAATTTCTTTTGGATTTCTATTTTCAGTAAGAATCTTTACCGGGATTCCGTCAATAACAATTGTAGAATTTGCTTCATCAATTTTTTCTATGACTGATTTTGAACGATAACCGTAAAGATAATTATGAAGTCTGCCATAAGTGGAATCATGCTCAATATAAAAAGCAACATCTTTTAAAGATTGTCCAACTTTTCTGCCAAGATTAACAACAATCTGAGAAAACTGTTTTCTTCCCACATGATGCCATAAAGTAAGCTTACCGATTCTTCCAAGACCATTAATTCCCAGAATCATTTTTAAACCTCCTTTTTAGTTTTAAAAATAATCACCTGTAAGATAAATTGTTTGCGTTGGATGCTTTCCAAGATATACCAGCCCATTTCTGCCGTCAATGCTTATAAAGTCTCCCTTTTTGAGTATCTTTTTCCCAATTCTACATTTTTTCTCGTTCTGATAAACAATCATTCTTGAAAAACCAACAACACAGGTTTTACCAAGTTTTGTGGCAATTATGGAGGCATGGGATGTAGAGCCTCCTCTTGCAGTAAGTATTCCATCTGCTGAGGCGATGTGAACAATATCATCTGGAACAGTATCTGCTCTCACAAGAATGACAGGCACAAGCGGGTCTTTTTGTTTAAACTCCCTTATGTCATCAATGTCAAAAACAATTCTACCAGAGAGAGCTCCACCACTTACACCTATACCTGTCCCGACTTTGCTTTCCGTCAAAGATTCTCCGGGAATGAATACACTCATAAGCTGCCTTTTAGCATAACTCATCTCCCTTGTCTGAAGAATGTATAAATCATTTCTACCCCTTCCCTCAAAGGTAAACTCAATTTCCTGATGATCCCATCTTTCTTTGTAAATCAACTTCTCAGCAATTTCCAGCAGAGATTCATAAATTTCAGGGAATGCTTCTTCAAGAGATTTTTCACTCTCTCTTCCTTCAATAATTTTCTGCTCCACTGAAATAGGATAAGTTTTTACCAGTCCAGAAACAATGTCTTCACCCTGAGCTCCTGGAGTATAATCACCCCACAACATGAGTGTATCTGTGGATTCTTTAGGATTTCTTGTAAACAGAACACCAGAACCAGAATTTGCATCAAGATTTCCAAATACCATCTTCTGAACAATGGCAGCTGTGCCCCAGTCTTCAGAAATTCCAAGAATTTCTCTGTAAGCCTTTGCCTTACCTGAATACCAAGAATTGAAAACCTGTGAGATTGCTATCTCAAGTTGCCTCCACGGGTCTTCCTCTATATAAATCCCTTTTGATACTATAAAATCTTTATATGCCATTGCCACTTCTTTCATCTGCAGTGGTGTAAACTGAATTTTAAGCTCTGCTTTATATTTTTTCTTAAAATCGTTGATAATGCTGTCAAACTCATCTCTATCCAGTCCAAAGGACATTCCCCAGCACTGTAAAAATCTTCTGTAACTGTCCCAGACAAACCAGGGTTTGCCAGTTTGTTTTATAAGTCCCTCTATGATTTTTTCATTTATTCCAACATTTAAAAAAGAATTCATCATACCTGGCATTGATAAAGCTCCACCACTTCTTACAGAAACAAGTAAAGGATTTGCTGAATCTCCAAAGGTTTTCTTTGTAAACAATTCAAGCCTTTTCATTGCCGAATGAATTTCCCTGTTCAAATGTTCTTTAACAGGTTGAAAATTATTTATTGCTTCTTTGCAACGGAAGACCTCTGTCGTTAAAATAAATCCAGGAGGAACAGGGATCCCCTTATTTGTAAGTCTGATTAAATTGTGCCCTTTATTTCCAAGATGAATCCTATCATTGATTTCTTCTCTTGGATGATAAATATCACACAGAATTTTTTTCGGGTCATAGGTCATTAAAAGGTCAAGGTCTGTGTAAGTTAATTTTTCTGCCTGATTATAGGAAGCCTTGATAATTCTACTGATTAGTCTATCAAGCTGGCTTAATCCAGGATATTGAATAACCATTTCCCTTAAAAATTTTTCTGACAGAGCATTGACAAGTTCAAAGTCTTTAAGTTCCGTGCCTTCAATATTATTTGAAAGTTTCATTATTATTTTTTTTAGCCATCTCTTATAGGGTGCTGTGCAGTATGTGTTTACAATGTCACTTACAGATTCTGCAAGATTTCTGAAAATATCCATATACTGTGAGAATGTAAATCTTCTTATCTCCAGAGCAACAGAAAGCATTGACAGAGTATTAATGTATTTCTGCGAGGAAATCCCATTTAGTTCAAGAATTCTGCCAAAAAGCTTAAGATACTTCTCTATCCTGAAAAGAGTTGCCCGTGTGATGAAACTCAGGTCTATGGATTGTTCAATTTCATCAAGAAGGCTGTTAAGCAAATTTTCAAGTCTCAGGAAAAAAGAAAGAGCATTAAATTTTCTCTCACTGTATCTTCCTGATACAGATGGAATTCCTGCAACAATATGCCTTTTATGTGTTATATCTTCAAAAGCCTCATATTTTTCCGGTGAAACTATGATTTTTTTGAGACTCTCAAGATATGTTATAAGGGATTCAACCTTTCTGGATAAAGAACTATCCCGCAAAACATCAATTAAAAAACTTGCATCAGGCAAACCCTGATAAAAAGCCTCTTTTAAAAAGCTTTCAATCTCAACAATTTCTGTTTTGTATTTTGCATGAAGTAGTTGATAGAGCCTTATCGTTAACATTGCCTTGTTTTTTACAATCTCGCTTACAGGGCAGGATTCAATCTTACTTACCAGCACATCTAATGGAGTGGAAAGAATACTCTGTAAGGAGGAATCATTTAAAAGCTTTTGAAATAAGTATTGAAGCTCTTTCAGATGTTCCTCAATTAAATCAAGCTCTTTCAGGATTTCTTCAGACAGATAGGGCTCAAGAATTTTCCTGTCAGCAGAGATCCAGAATTGGACTGTTTTTTCCAGTAGCTCAAGCAAGAGAGGGCTGCTTTCTACATGAATCTGTTTTCTTATAAAATGCATAAGAGGGTCTCTTCTCTTAAATATTTCATCAACCTGAGTGGAAACTGTTCTTAATTGACCTTCTGCATTTATTTCATTGAAGTAAACAGGTATTTTTTTGAGAAGTGGCTTAACAAGATAAAATACTTGAGAAATGTCAGAATTAAGAAGCTTTGTTATGTCTCTCTGAAAAAGATCAGTATCCTTTATATGAATGCCTCCAAAAAATAGATAAATACTGAGTGCTGAAATAAGCTCTTTAGATTCTGAAGGACTCTTTGAAATCAAATCAAAATATAACCTGAGATTACTTACATGGTATTGATTAACATTTATCGTATAATCTCTATAAAATCCTCTAAACTGAGGAGCATGAAAACCTAACAGAATTAAATGCTCTATGTAGGAATTTAAAATCTCTGGCGTTTTCAATTTATAAACAGCACTGCCAATCTCCTCAAGACAAAACATTACAGATGCAGGCAGAAGATAAAAGAATTTATCAAATTTAGAAAAGACAGCATCTAAAACCAGTGTGAATTTTTTAACATCAATGTTTTTGAACTGCAATAAAAAATTCCTCACAGTACGCCCGAGCTCTCGTAGAGAAAACTCATGAAGCTCTTTTAAATCTTCTGTATCCAGTATCCAGGAATGGTAGTAAACCATGACCTGCAGATTAATCCATAAATCAGCAGAATCAGAGAAATTTTTTGGTAATTCTCTCAATTTATTGAAAAATTCCGTATCAGAAGGAATACTCATCAGTCTATTTATGTCATATGTTTTTGAAGTTTCCTGCGCCATTATCTCTACTTCATTAAATAAATCTTCATAAGCATGCTTTATGAATTTTACTCCATCGGGAAAGAATTTTTTAAAATACTCATCAAGTCTCTGAATTGAAAGAAAGGACGAGTAAAATGCGTAGAGATATTTCTGATAAAGAACTGTAAAGGAGTTTATTAGTTGTGTATCTTTAATGTCTTTTTTTATAATTTCTCTTCCTATATTTTTCAGAACTCCAAGCTGGGAAATGTATCTGTCAAGAGGGATTGCATTAAAGTATTCAAAAACCTCTGAAATAGTGTTTGTATAGAAATAGTTTTCATTAGCTTTACCTTCTTCAAAAATTTTCAGGATAATTTTTAAAATAGTCTTTAAAAATGCGTTTTTTTCTTCAGTCTGCTGAAAGCCTTCAATGAGGTAGTGAATTAAGACAGAGGTTGCCTCACATCCTTGAGGGTCCTTAAAATAGTAGTTTGCATATTTTGTATAGTGAGTTTCTATTTCCTGAGCTATCTCTGAGTCGTAAGGAGAGTATCTCAGTTTTTCAACTAGGGTAGTAACATTTTTAAAAATTCCAGGATAAGAGGAAAAAACAGCAGTTATTTTATCAAAATCTTTTTCCACACTCGTCTTCATTTACATTTTAATTATATCAAAATTTTATAGTAATCAGAAGCACTCCTATGTTAAAATAATAAAAACCCTACATAAAATGAGTAAAAACAATCTCTTTTATGAAATCCATGAAGAATGCGGAGTCTTTGGTATCTTCGGTCATCCTGAAGCTGCCAATCTTACCTATTTAGGACTTTATGCTCTTCAGCATCGTGGACAGGAAGGTGCTGGAATTTGTTCCTCTGATGGAACAAAACTATACCTTGAAAAATCCCTGGGACTTGTTGCTGAAATATTCAACGAAAAGGTTTTAAAAAATCTACCCGGACACATTGCAATCGGACATAATAGATATTCAACAACAGGTTCAAGCACCATAGAAAATGTTCAACCACTCATGGCAACATACTCTCTTGGAAGCATTGCAATTGCTCATAATGGAAATCTCGTGGACATAGATAGATTGAAAAGCAGACTTGAAAAAGATGGAGCAATATTTCAAACAACCTCGGACAGTGAAATAATTTTGCATCTTATTGCAAGAGCAAAGGATGGTGAGGTGCACGAAAGAATTGCAAATGCAGTAAGACAGGTAAGAGGTGCTTTTTCACTGCTTCTGATGAATGAAAAAGAATTAATCGCTATCAGAGACCCCTATGGAATTAGACCACTATCATTGGGACAGCTTAGAGATGCCTATGTAATAGCTTCAGAGACATGCGCTTTTGATTTAATTGGTGCCACATATATAAGAGACATTGAACCTGGAGAGATGCTGATAATCAGTGAAGATGGCGTAAAATCCTTAAAGATATTTAATTCTGCTCCGAAAGCTCACTGTGTATTTGAGTTTATTTACTTTGCAAGGCCTGACAGCTATATATTTGACCATGTTTGTGTGAATACTATAAGAAAAGAGCTTGGCAGACAGCTTGCAAGAGAAAACCCTGTCAGAGCTGATATAGTTATTCCAGTTCCTGACTCAGGAGTTCCTGCTGCACTTGGATATGCTGAGGAAAGTGGAATTCCCTTTGAATTTGGCTTGATCAGGAATCACTATGTGGGAAGAACATTTATAGAGCCAAAACAGAGTATCAGACATTTCGGCGTTAAAATAAAGCTCAATCCTGTAAGAGAAGTTTTACAGGGTAAAAAAGTTGTTGTAGTTGATGACTCAATTGTAAGAGGAACAACCTCAAAAAAAATCGTAAAGATGATAAGAGAACTTGGTGGAGCAAAGGAAGTTCATATGAGAATAAGCTCACCTCCCACTGTAGGACCATGCTTTTATGGAATTGACACGCCAACAAGGCAGGAACTAATTGCTTCCTCCCATAAAATTGAAGAAATAAGAAAATACATTACCGCAGACTCTCTCGGTTATTTGAGTCTTGAAGGGCTGAAAAAGATTATTCCCAATTCAGAGCTTTACTGCATGGCATGTTTTAACTGCAAATACCCCATTGAGTTTGAATCCAGGAAAGTAAGCCAGATGGAGCTTTTTCAATGAATACACAGCCTCTTGTAAACATTTACAGGATAAATCTTAAAATCAAAAAATATGAGAGAGTTCTGATTTTTACTGACACTATAAGAGAAGATGAAGCTATCCCAGAGAGTGAAAAGTCAAGAAGAAATGCTTTACCCGATGTAGCAAAAAATCTTGAAGAAATTGGAAGAACCTTTTGTAAAGAAGTTCTTTATGCAGAATATCCAGCAACAGGAGTTCATGGAATGGAACCACCAGAAAAAATATGGAGACTTGCTTTCGGAGATAAAGCAATAGATAATCTTAAAAAAATAGAGTTGTTTGATAAACTTCTTAACAAAAATATTTCCAGAAAACAACTGTTGGATGCTAAAAAAATACTCAAAGAACATTGCAGAAATGCTGTCAATGCAGTGATTGCTCTTTCTAATTTTTCAACGAGTCATACGAACTTTAGAGACCTGCTTACAAAACTCTGTGGTGCAAGATATGCGAGTATGCCGCTTTTTGATGTTTCAATGCTTGAAGGAGCTATGTGTGCTGACTGGATAAAACTCAATAAAAAAGGAGTTGCAATAAAGAAAATCCTTGACAGCATTTCAAAACTTCTCTTAGAAACTCCAAATGGAACAGAAGTTGTGTTATTTAAAGGAAAAAGAAAAGTTCATATTGATTCAGGAATCTTAAGCAGAAAGGGTTCCTTTGGAAATTTACCTGCAGGAGAAGTCTTTTTTGCTCCTGTGGAAGGTTCAGCAGAAGGAAAGCTTGTCATAGAATGGGCACCTACGAGAAAGCTCAATTCACCTTTGATTTTAAATGTTAAGCACGGTAAAGTTACCTCCATAGAAGGGAATGAGCCTTATAGGAGAGAACTTGAGGAAAAATTAAATAAAACAGCTGAAAATAAAAATATAGCAGAGCTTGGCGTAGGAATTAATGACAGAGCGACCAAGCCTGACAACATCCTTGAGTCAGAAAAAATTCTTGGAACAGTGCATATTGCTCTGGGCGATAACTCATCCTTCGGTGGCAAGATAAGAACACCATTCCATCAGGATTTTATATTTTTCAAGCCCACTTTATATTGTATTGATGAGAATGGAGAAAAAATAAAAATTTTGGAAAAAGGCAATCTTCTGGTATAATACACTATTATGAAAGCGATTGTTGAAATAGAGTTTAAAGATTTGCCGGTAGAAAAAATTCAGAAAATACTTATTGAGATGCTGCATGCCTTGAAGGTTTCTGAATATATTGAAGACAGTAAATTCCAGATATTTACACCCCATGGAGTTGTTACTGAAAAGTGTATTCTTGAGGCGAATAAGGTAGTTGCCTGAAGAAGAAATCCTCTGCTGTAAGCAGAACAAAAAATGTCAATAAAAATCGTTTGCCAGAATAAAAAAGCCTACGCTGACTACAATATTGAAGAAACAATTGAAGCTGGAGTTGTTCTTACAGGAACTGAAGTAAAATCCTTAAGAGAAGGCAAAGCCAATTTAAAAGACAGCTATGTAATAATCAAGGATGGAGAAGCCTGGCTTCTTAACTGTCACATAAGTCCTTACAGCCATGGAAACATTTACAATCATGACCCTTTGAGGACGAGGAAATTACTGCTTCATAAAAAAGAGATTGAAAGACTGAGAGGCAAAACCCAGCAACAGGGCTACACGCTTATCCCTTTAAAGCTATACTTCAAAGGTCCCTATGTGAAAGTTGAGATAGCCCTTGCAAGGGGTAGAAAAAAGTATGAAAAAAGAGATATAATTAAAAAGAAAGAAGCTCAAAGAGAAATTGAGCGTGCCCTTAAAAACAAATGATCTTTAACAAGGGGGCGAAAGGACTCGACGGAGGTAGTGAGGGCTAAGCTGCATGCCGTGGTTCCTGCCACCACGTAAAACAGGTAGGGAAAACACAACTGCCAACAACGAATTGGCACTCGCTGCTTAATTAAAAGCAGCCGTCTTTCTGAGTTCTGCTCTGAGGCTCAGGAAAGGCGTCATAAATCAGAGCTACTCTTAAGCACTTAACCCGATGCTTAAGGGGAACTCTCAGGGTTGTAGGAACTGAGTTAGCCAGTGGAAGGGCAGGCTTAGTTCCGAAACTTAAAACTTCCACTAAGCATGTAGAAGCTTAGAAGTAGCACCTTCGGACGCGGGTTCGATTCCCGCCGCCTCCACCAAAAAATAGTTTATAATCAATAAGCTTTTGTAACAGTTATCAAGGCATCTGTTCAATCTTTTCGCTGTTTTCTGTAAACCATGCCATGAAGCAGAGTTCTATGGGTCTGTAGCCTGTTTTATTGGCAAGGGTTTCAACTTCTCTTATGAACTCCATGTCATCATAAACAGTCATCTTTCCTGCTTTTGTAAGTATTTCATTTATCACTTTTTTTACAACTTTATCAGGCATTACTGTGTCAATGCCACCCATCATCCTTAAATACTGATAGGTAACCAGTCCAACACCTTTAATTTTCCCGATTGGGTCATTTTTCCAGTCAGCAAGGGATGAGTTTTTTGCCCATGTTCTCAATGATTCTTTATCGTTATTGGAAAGCTCTGAAAAGTATTTTGCTATCTCCTTTACCACATTCCACGATCTTGAGTTTTTCCATATATGGAAAGCTTCTTTATAGTCAAAATGAGCAAGACAGGAAAGACTGCTAATTCTTCCTGTTTTTACAAATTCAGCTTCAAAAGCTTTAACTTTGGCAACCACAACCTGAAAGTAGTTAACTCCAACGGATGTGAATGCAGCATCAAGAATCATCAACGAAACATTTCCACTCCAGCGCTGAGAGTTTAAACAACGGTCACAAACTGTTTTTAATTCTTGCAAATCTTTTATCCGGGAACTGATTAAATTCTGTAAATACATTTCAGATTTCCTCGCAGTTTCCTCAATCTCTCTACAGATAAAAGCAATGCTCTCAATTCTCAACAAAGATGCGCTTCCTTTTAAAGAATGGGAAAATTATTCTTAAATTATCCAATACTTTCACTGTTTTAAAGGAATGTAAATTTCAAATTTTGTTCCTCTGCCAGGTTCGCTTTCAACAAAGATAAATCCATTCAACATCTGAACAATATGATATACTGTTGTCAATCCAAGCCCAGAGCCTTTCTCTCCTTTCGTTGTGAAAAAGGGCTCAAAAATTTTCTCTCTTGTCTGCTCATCCATCCCGACCCCTGTGTCTTCTACAGACAGACATATGTATTCTTTTGCAAGCTCTTTTTCGCCAGTGAGGCTTATAAATTTATCCGGTATCTGTTTTACTTTAGCCTGAATCCTTATCTCACCACCTTCAGGCATTGCATCCTGTGCATTTAAAACAAGATTTGTAATTATTTTTTCTATATCTGTTTTGTCTGCAAATACTGTAAGAGGTCTTCCTTCAAAATCCAGGATTAAATCAATGTTTTCTCTTAATGAAGCTTTGAGAAATGTAGATAGATTCTTAATCACATCTTTTAATTCTATAATCTCAGGATTTTTCCCGAATTCTCTGCCAAATCCAAGTATCTCTTTTATATTCATTGAAACAGAGTCAACTATTGAAAGAAGTTTTTCCATGTATGATTTTGCCTGCTCAGTATTTTCTGTTTGTAAAGCAAGCTGGGCAAAACCTTTTACTCCTGTAAGCATGTTTTTTATTTCATGAGCATAACTTGATGTAAGCCTTCTTACAGACTCCATCTTATGTGAAATTATAATCTGCTCTTCATATTTTCTCAGCTCTGTTATATCTGTCAGAAAAAGGGCATAGCCATTTTCCTCCTCAAGTCTTATTCCCCTTAAACGGAAATTTTTTCCACCGGATTTTATCTCTTTTAAATAGCTATTATGAATCTCATAAAGAGATATCTGCGGAAATATCTCAAAGATGTTTTTCTTTATCGCTGTTTTAAGTTGAGTATACTTCAGAAATGACTCATTACAGTAAGTGATTTCACCTGAAAATTCCAGCACCACAACTCCTACAGGAGAATGCTCAATAATATTAAATAGTTTTCTAAGCTCTATCTCAGCAGTCTTCCTGACTGTGATGTCTCTTACAATCTGAACAGCTCCAATTATGTCACAGACTTCATCCAGTAAAGGATGAGCAGACATTCTTATCCATGCACCTTTGCCATCATAAAGCTTTGGAGCAAATGTTTCTATCTCAACAGTTTCTCCTTTTATGCTTAAGTCTTCTGGATAGCTGATTTCAGGATTTAAAACATAGTCAACTGGCATTGGTCTTCTGCAACCATAAAATGGCAGTGAATACTCAAAATTGCCCTTGCCAATTATCTCAGCTTCCTTAACTCCTGTAATTTCCTCCATTACCCTGTTCCATAATAAAACTCTTCCATCTAAATCAATGGCAAAAACCCCATCTGGCAATAGCCTTATTATCCTTTTTAAGATGTTTTCTTTCACACTTTTACTCCTTTTATAGCCTCTGTAAGCTTTTTAATTACATCATTCAGATTTTCCACTTCCTTTGTTACCTCTTCTGTTGCTGTCTTTACATCCTGAGCAAGAATGCTTGAGCGCTCTGCAGAGTGTGCAACCTCATCGCTTGCTGAAGACTGCTCTTCAGTTGCTGTTGCTATCTGTGTTATTGCATCCTTTACTTTCTGAGAATGCTCGGCAATTCTCTTAAGGGATCCTTTAACCTCGCTCAATGCACTCAAAGCCTGAGAAACCTGCTCTGCTGCCTTATCCATGTTTTTTATTGATTCACGGGAATCTGCCTGAACACGGGTTATCTTCTGGGCTATCTCCTCAGTAGCTTTAATTGTTCTCTCTGCAAGCTTTCTCACCTCATCTGCCACAACAGCAAAGCCTCTTCCCTGCTCTCCTGCCCTTGCAGCCTCTATTGCTGCATTCAATGCAAGAAGATTTGTCTGGTCTGCAATGTCCTTTATCACAGTAACAATGTCTCCAATTTCTTCAACACTATTGTTTAATGAATCAATTGTTTTTTTCAACTCCATTGTTGAGTGATTTGCTGATTGCACAATATTTGAGGCTTTATCAGAAAGGCTGACTCCTTCAAATGCAAGCTTTTCAGATTCTGTTGCCAGCTCAGATGCTTGAGCAGCGTTCTTAGCAATGTCTGTTATTGTCTGACTCATCTCTTCTGCTGCAGTCGCAATTTGATGAGCCTGAGAGGTTTGTTCATTTGATTTTTCCTTAAGTGTTTCAACATTCTTATGAAGGGAGTTAACAGTTGATTGAATCACAGTGGTTGTATTAATTATGTTTTTTACAAGAGACTGCGTAAATTCTTCAACACTTCTTATTGCCCTTGCAAGAACTCCTATTTCATCTTTTCTTAATCTGTAACCTTTTCCAAATCCTATTGCTGAAAAGTCTCCCTTGGCAACCTCATCAAGCTTGCCTGCCATGTCCGGTAAGGCTTTTAATGCCCTGTTTACAAAAAACAGAAGCAGATTTATTGTTAGGGCTGATGCGATGAATATCACAGAAAAAAGATAAAAATTTCTTTTCATCAGGGAAAAGGCATTTTCCTTTGTTTTGTTAAATCTTTTTTCCTCTTCATTTATAATCTTTGAAAGAATACCATCTCTTATGTTTCTCCAGAGTTCTGTAAGGGTTTCAGATTTTCTGAAAGCTTCATCTTTTTTCCCTGTTCTGTAAGAGAAATTATCTCTTTTACCTCTTTCTGCAAATCCTGCCATTGCTTTGATAGTTTTTTAAGTTCTTCTGCATTTTCTTTGCTCAGGGTTATTGCATCATTAATGTCTTTTAAAGCTTCTTCATGGTATTTAATAGCATTCTGTTTTGATTTTTCATCCTTTGGATTTATAATCACATTCCTTACCGATGCTATCATCTGTGTTGCATCTGTTTTTATTTCCTGAAGTGAGGAAAACAGCTTAAAATCTCTTTCAATAATCTCTCTTATCGTGTTTTCAGAGCTTTTTTCTGTAAAGTAAAAGAGAACAAACAAACCAAGCAGAGTTATTACTGTTACGGCATTAACAAGATGAATAAGCCTCATAATTGTCATGATTATCCCTCCGTTATGATTTTAATTATTGAATTTATTGATTTTTTTTTGGGGGGGGGTAAAAGTATGGTTGATAAGCCCCTTGAAAAAGCCGAGAAAAAATTTGATTGTATAAAGTAAAACACAAACATTGTAAAAAATCCTTTAATGAAGAGATTCTTCGCCTGCCTTGGCAGGCTCAGAATGACAGCATATCTGGCATTAATGCCTTCTGTCATTCTGAGGGATCTCAATGACCCCGAAGAATCTCTCTAATTATTTTTACTTCTTTCTTACAACTATTACTGGTCTTGCTGAGGTTCCAATAACTCTCTCTGTTACGCTTCCCATGAAGAACTTCTCTATCCCTGTCCTTCCATATGTCCCCATTACTATTAAGCCAACAGCATTTTTATTCGCCACATCAACTATCTGCTCAAAGGGCTCTCCCTTTGCAACAACAGTCTGAATCTTAACTCCTTCACGCTCAGCTGCCTCTTTTACCATCTTCACAGATTCCTCTGCGTATGGTATGTTCTCATCCTTTTTAGCAACAGAAACAGCAATCAACTCACTGTTAAACCTTTTTGCTATTCCTATTGCCTCTGATGCTGCGATCTGACTGTAAACTGAGCCATCTGTTGCGATAAGTATTTTATCAAAATTAAGTGTAGCACCGACCGGGACAACTAAAACCTTACATGGAGCATTACCAATTACTTTTTTACCTACCGCGCCGAGCATTACTCCTTTTTTACCAAGTATTATTAAGTCAACGCTGTTTTTTATTGCTTCATCAACTATGTATTTGTAAGGCTCTGGTCCTGTATAGCTTATTGTTTCGCATTTTACACCTACTTTATCTGCCACTGCCTTAACATCATTAAGAGCCTGCTTTGCTCTTTTTTCTATTGCATCTATCAGTTGTGGAAGCGTCTCCACAAACTCTGCTGCAAAAATTGGCACTTCAGCAACGCATATGGCATAAACTGTGCTTCCACAGGGCTTTGCAAGCTCAACTGCTGCCTGTGCTGCAAACTTTGCTGCCTCTGAGCCATCTGTTGCGATAAGTATTTTATCTACCTTTGTTAATGGACATGCACCGATTGCCATCTTATACCTCCTTCTTTACTTTTGCTTTTTTTGTTGAAAGCCCTAAGCCTTCAAACAGGTAGAGAACTCCAAATCCATACCAGATAGTATACAATATATAAAAGGCTAAGAGAGCTGTTGCTATACCTGCTTTCTCTGAAATCTTAACAGCCTGAATTCCGTAAAAATTATATGCAGGCTCAATAGCTGCTGTCATAACCTTTTTAACAAAGGTGGCATCTTCAACCTTTTTCTGAAGTGTAAGCTTCTTATCTATAAGACTGAAGGCATTGTGCCACTGTCTGAACATCTGTTTCATTTTTTCATCATCGGTGACTTCATATTTTCTCTTAATGTAATCACCATTGTTATGATACATCTGGTCAGCATCTTCAATAGCTGCAGCCATGATGGCTCCAAAATCCCCTGTTATGCGAACTTTCGAACCCTGAACCTCAGCCTTTGCTCCATTCACTGTGAAGACTTTTGCAATTCTTTCAGCCCTCTTCTCTGCATCACCTGGTTTGTCAGTGGGCTTCTTTACGTCAATTACCATATCCAAAAGTTTACCTCTGTATTTTTCCACATCCTTCTTCAGTTTTGGAATCTGATAGCATGAACCCTTTGCAAGCTTGTTAAAAAGGTCGTCACTGTATTCAAGTCCATTCATTCCTCCAGGGTATATTGGTGAAAAGATTAGTATCAATACACCTACAAAGCTTGCAAGTAAAATCAATCCCCATGCTAAATGTTTCTTCTGTGCATTAGCCATATTAAACCTCCTCTCTAAAGGCTTTTAAATTCTTAAAGAAGCTTCCCAATACCCATACTGCAAATCCACCAATTGCTACCCAGAATACAATGTTTCCTATGAGAATTAATATATCGCAGGCTTCCTTTGAAATTGCCCATATTTCAAGGCTTCTGAGTTTGTCAGGAACAACACTTGCTCTGTTTGCAAATCCTGCTAAGATTGTCAATACCCAGAATCCTCTTATTACCATACCAGGAACAACTTTTGTTGTAAGTGCTCCAATCTGAATTCCAACAAGTGAGCCAAGAAGTAGTCCCATTGCAAGTGTGTAAAATACATAACCGTAAATAGCATACTGAGTTATTGAGGAATAACCAGCAGTAAATATTATCTGGAATATATCAGTTCCAACGGTTGTTGGAGTTGATACACCAAGAACATAGACAAAAAGAGGAAATGTCACAAAGCCACCACCAACTCCCATGACTGCTGCAAGAATTCCTACGACGAAACCGCACACTGTAACAAAAAGCCATGATATTCTTCTTCCACCAAAGTCTTCGTCAAAGTAAATCATAGGAGGAATTTTAACCTTCTGAATATTAATTGCAAGCTGTGTTGTTGTTAGAGGTCCTCCATGGGCTCCGGCTTCAGCAGTCACTCCTTTCTTTCTTGCCCTGCTTAGCTTTATATAGTCTCTTAATCCATAAAAACCGAGGAAACCAAGTATTACAGCATAAACGATGCTTATAAATGCCTCACTTGCCACTGGATTCCAGTTATAGATATATCTCTGTATGTAACCACCTGTTGTAGCACCTAAAACTGAACCAATAACAAAGGCAACTGCAAGACCTACGCATACATTACCGAGTTTTCTGTGAATGACTGTGCCCATAATTGCCTTTGCAAAGATGTGAAACTGGTCTGTTCCTACTGCAAGAATTCCCTTAACACCTGCTGCCATAAGTGCAGGTGCGATGATAAATCCTCCACCTGCACCAATACATCCTGTAATTAATCCTGCTGCCATTCCAACTGCCATGGATGCAATGAAAACGGTTGTTGTGTAATAGGATGGTGCATAGGCAGATTTGCCTCCTAAAATGTCTGCTGCACCAAGAAAAGATACAAGAAGTATCGGAGAGATAAAAGCAATCAAAATGAGCAACCTCTTTTTGTTTCTGAGGATGTTATCGGACATCTGCTTTTCCCAGCGGGCTTGGTATATCGCACCCGCCATCATAAGTTCGTAAATTTTCCTTAACTTATTCATTCCACAGCCTCCTCCTTTTAAGATTTTTGGTTTTTAATAAAAAAATCATTTCTTAAACAAAACACTTTAAAATCTTTCTTTTTTCACCTCCCTTCTTTTTTTGTTTTTCCTTCTCACAGAGTCTGTCAAACTCCTTTGGCTTTGAAAAAGTTATTAACACAAGCAAATCTTTTACCTTTTTCCAGACCTTTTTCATTAATAATCATTAATGCAATACAGATGCCAGATAGAAAACAAAGAATGGCAAAGCTTTTAAATGGATAGAAACATCGTATTGCAACATATTGTTGCATTTTGTTGTCTATTGAAAAGTTTTTAGTTTAAATTTAAGATGTTCATTGCAACAAAATGTTGCAATGAAAAATTATGTAGCAATTTTAAACTGTTTCAGTTTTCTCTGAAGCTGCTGGCGATGAATTCCGAGAAGTTCAGCTGCCTTTGAAATATTGCCTCTGCTTTTTTGCAAAGCAGACCATATGAGCTCTTTTTCAAAATTTTCAACAGCTTCTCTAAGGCTACCAGGGGAGATTTTTTTAGAATGGGAAGTTTTTATTAAGTAAGAAGGCAGGTCCTTAACTGTTATTTCCGTTGAGTTTGTAAAGGCAATTGCCCTTTCTATAATATTTTCAAGTTCACGGACATTTCCGGGAAAGGAATAGTTCATTAATGTGTCAAGGGCTTCCTCTGTAATTCCTTTAATATGAATATCCTTTCTCTTGGATGAATGCTTTTTAATAAAAAATTCTGTAAGCGAGGGAATGTCCTCTTTTCTTTCTCTTAATGGAGGAAGTTCTATGTGAATTACATTAAGCCTATAAAACAGGTCTTCTCTGAAACCACCCTCTTTGCATGCTTTTGTTAAGTCTTTATTTGTGGCTGCGATGAATCTTACATCCACCCTGATTGGTTGAGCTCCACCAATTTTTATAAACTCTCCTTCCTGAATAACCCTTAAGATCTTCGTCTGAAAGAGAGGAGAAACATCACCAATTTCATCAAAAAACAATGTGCCATTGTGAGCCCATTCAATAAGTCCCTTTTTTGTATAGTTTGCTCCCGTGAAAGAGCCTTTTTCAAAGCCAAAAAGTTCAGATTCAAGCAATGTATCAGGAATTGCTGAACAGTTTATCACAATAAATGCGTTGTCTTTTCTTTCACTCATATTGTGAATTGCCCTTGCCACAAGCTCTTTACCCGTGCCTGACTCTCCTGTAATAAGGACATTGCTATCTGTAAGGGCTGCCTTTCTGATACCACAGTAAACATCTTCCATTTTTCTGCTTATTCCAATTAATCCTGGTACTTCAACCTGGGGTTTATCTTTAAATTTTTGAAACACTTCAGAAACAGCTTCATTTTTCAAAGGCTTCTGTAAAAAATCAGTAGCACCAAGCTTCATTGCCTCAACAGCTTTTTCAATATCTGGCTTGCCAAAAGCAATTACAGGCATGTATTGTTTAAGCTCCATAAGTCTTTTTTGCCATCCCTCTGAATCAATATCAAGAAAGGCAATGTCATAAATGGAAAGATTGGTTGATAGAGAAGCTTTTGTTTTAATAGATTTTTTTAATGTAATCCCTATTGAATCAAAAATCCTGTAAAGTTTTTCTGCTTCTTCAGAAATAACAAGAACACTGAAGGACCTTAAAAAAACCATGAACTAAAATAGAATATTTAATGCAGGGTTGTCAATACTGTATAATAATTAAATGAACTCCATGAAAATCTCACAGGAACAGTTCACTCCTCTTATGAAACAATACTTCAGAATAAAACAGCAGTATAAAGATACTATAGTTTTTTTTAGACTTGGCGATTTCTATGAAATGTTTGGAGAGGATGCTAAAATTGCATCAAATATTTTGGGATTAACACTTACATCAAGAGATAAATCAAAAGAATCTTTCCCAATGTGTGGAATTCCTTATTTTGCCGCGGATTCTTATATTGAAAAACTACTTCGTGAAGGTTATAAAGTAGCTATTTGCGAACAGACTGGAGATCCAAAAACAGCAAAAGGAATAGTGGAGAGAGAAGTTGTAAAAGTCTTAACTCCAGGGACATATCTTCCAGAAGGAATCAAAGAAAATGTTTACATAATGGCAGCGTGTCCGCAAAAAATATCCTATGAACAGGGGAAAAAGGGAATTGCCTTGGCAGATATCTCTACAGCTGAGTTCATTGTTTATGAAACTGAGAAAAATCTTTTTGATGAAATTGAAAGATTTGAACCAAAAGAAATAATAGTTCCAAAGTCTCTTGAAGACCTCTTAAAATTTGAAAACTTAATCAATCAAAAAATCTTTACTTTCATTGATGACTGGAAATTTGACTACATGCTTGCTTATAGAACCCTTGTTGAACACTTCAGAATAGCCTCTCTCAAAAGTTTTGGAATAGAGGAGTTTCATCCTGCAGTGCAAGCAGCAGGAGCACTCTTGAAATACCTTGAAGAAAATAAACAGCAAACCCAGTTTAAGCAATTAAAGGTTTTGAATCTCTCAGAATTTATTCTTCTTGATGGTTCAACTAAAAAAAATCTTGAGATTTTATCATCCCTTGATGGGGATAAAGAAGGCTCACTTTTGTGGATTTTAGACGAAACAAATACTCCAATGGGAACCCGTCTCTTAAGAAATGCTCTTTCCTGTCCGCTTTTAAACAAAGCTGAAATAGAAAAAAGACTTGACGGAGTAGAGGCATTTTTTAAAGATTACGCTTTAAGAGAAAACATTGACAAAATCTTAAAAGACTTTCCAGATATTGAAAGACTTGGATTGAAGATTAAAAGGGATAACATAAATCCAAGAGAACTCAAAGCATTGAAAGATGCATTGCATAGGATTCCAGAACTTAAAAAAACGCTTTCAATAAATGATTCACCAGTTATTCAGGACTTATCAAACCGCCTTTATGAACTCAATGAGCTCGTATCATTGATAGAGAATGCTCTCATAGATAACCCTCCAAACACAGTAAATGAAGGGGGAATTTTCAGAGATGGCTATAATTCAGTTATAGATGAGCTGAGAGTATTAAAAAATCAAAGCAAAAACTATATTTTAAACATGGAAGCTGAAGAAAGAATGAAAACTGGAATTAATTCTCTTAAAATTGGCTACAACAGAGTTTTTGGTTATTACATTGAAGTAACAAAGCCGAATTTAAAGCTCGTTCCTCCGCACTACATAAGAAAACAAACCCTTTCAAATGCTGAGAGATTTGAAACAAAAGAGCTTAAAGAACTTGAACAAAAAATACTCAGTGCAGAGGAAAAGCTTAAAACTCTTGAAGAAGAATTATTTAGAGAATTAATTAAAAGAGTTTCTCAACACACAGAGCAGATATTTAAAAACGCAGAAGTAATCGGATACATTGATTTTCTTTGCTGTCTTGCAAAAGTTGCATCAAAATACAGATATACAAGACCTGAAATCACAGAAGATAAAGTAATAGAGATTGTAGAGGGAAGACATCCTGTAATTGAAAGACTTATCCAGCTCGGGAAATTACCCGAGCAGAGATTTATTCCCAATGACTTATCCATTGGCTCAGAAGACCAGAGAATTATCATTCTTACAGGACCAAATATGGCTGGAAAATCTACATACATGAGACAGAATGCTTTAATTGTTCTTATGGCACAGATTGGCTCTTTTGTTCCTGCAAGGCAGGCAAAAATCGGAATTGTTGATAGAATCTTTACCCGCATAGGTGCTTCTGACTATCTCGGTAAAGGGCAGAGCACATTCATGGTTGAGATGATAGAGGTAGCTAACATTCTTAATAATGCAACAGAAAAAAGTTTTATAATACTTGATGAGGTTGGAAGAGGAACAAGCACTTTTGATGGAATAAGCATTGCCTGGGCAGTTGTTGAGTATATTGCAGAGAAAATCAAGGCAAGAACTATTTTTGCCACTCATTATCATGAATTAACAGACCTTGCCTTCAGCTTTGATTGTATAAAAAATTACACTGTAGTGGTTAAAGAATGGGGCGATGAGATAATATTTTTGAGAAAGATACAGAAAGGTGGAGCTGACAAAAGCTATGGAATTCAGGTTGCCCGTCTTGCAGGGCTTCCACAGGAGGTTGTCTTGAGGGCAAAGGATATATTAAAAAAACTTGAGAAAAAAGAATTCCAGACCTTTCGCCCAAAGGCAAAGCAGCTTGATTTATTTTTTCAGGGAGACCCTATCGTTGCCGAGATAGCAAAAATTGATATAGAAAATATCACACCCGAGAAAGCATTAAAAAAACTTAAAGAGCTTAAGGAGATGCTGAAAAATGATTAAAGTAGGACTTACAGGAAACTTTGGAATGGGTAAAAGCACTGTGGCTGAAATCTTCCGAAGTCTTGGTGCTTATGTGATAAGTACTGATAAAATCGTTGAGGAACTCTTAAATGAAGCTTCAGTAATAAACGAAATTAAAAGACTTTTTGGACAGGATGTTGTTTCAGGGGGAAAACTCAACAAAAAATATATAGCTCAGATAGTTTTTGACAACCCCCTTATGAGAATATATCTTGAGAATATTCTTCATCCAAAGGTATTTGAAAAGATTGATGAAATAATAAAAAAAATTCCTGAAAGAGGAGAACCTAAAATTGTAGTTATTGAAGCACCTGTTATTTTTGAAAGAGGCTATCAGAACAGATTCGATGTAATTATTACTGTTTGGACTCCTGATGAAATAGCAATACAAAGGCTTCAGAAAAAAGGAATTTCAAAGCAGGAGGCAATTAAGAGACTCAGAGCACAGTTTCCAATTGAGATGAAAAAATCAAAATCAGATTATATAATAGATAATTCAGGGAGTGTGGAAAAAACAAAAGCTCAGGTGGAAGAGATATTTCAAAAATTAACAGCACTGGAGCACAGATATGCAGGTAATTAGAAAAATTGAAAAACTTGATTATCCAAACCCTGTCATAACAATAGGAAACTTTGACGGAGTTCACATCGGGCATCAGAAAATTTTTTATTTTGTAAAGAGAAAGGCAACCGAGATTAACGGAACCTCAGTGGTCATAACTTTTAACCCCCATCCAATTAAAGTTCTCTATAAAGAGCATCCCCTTAAACTGATTACAACCAATGAAGACAAAATAAAGCTAATTGAAAAATGTGGGATAGATTTAACAATTTCTATACCTTTTACTTATGAGTTTGCTCAGATAGAGGCAGAGGATTTTGTAAAAGACATTCTTGTTGAAAAATTCAATGCAAAATGGATTGTCGTAGGATATGATTACAGATTTGGCAGAGCAAGAAAAGGAGATAGAGAACTACTTAAAAAACTTGGTGAAATTTATGGATTTAAAGTTACTGTGCTTAAAGCCTATAAAAAAGGAGGAAAAATTTTAAGCAGCACAGCTGTAAGAAATGCTCTTTTTGAAGGCAACATTAAAGAAGCAAATCAGTTTCTTGGAAGAGCCTATCATGTGGATGGTAAAGTAATAAAAGGTATGTCAAGAGGCTCTTCAATTCTTGGATATCCTACTGCAAACTTTGTTCCTGAGCAGGAGATTATTCCAAAACAGGGAGTATATGCAGTTAAAGTCACAATACCTGGGTTAAAAACCTGTAATGGAGTGGCAAACATTGGTAAAAATCCAACTTTTGGCAATATAAATATGAGTTATGAGGTTCACATCCTTGATTTTAAAGAAAATCTGCTTGGCAGGACCATAAGGGTTCACTTTATTGAAAGAATTCGGGATGAAAGAAAATTTAATTCACCCGAAGAACTAAGGGAAAATATTGCCAGGGATATTGAAAAGGCGAAAAAAATTTTTAAAAAAGACAGAACGAAGTTGTTTTTAGATTTTTAAATTTACAGGGTCAACTTCAACTTTAAAAGAAATGCCTTTAAAAAATTTTAATTTTTGAGCAGCTTTATTGAAGTCATCTATAAGCCTTTTTTTATCTTTTGCTCTCAGAATAAAAACAAATTCACCATTTTCATTTTTCGTAGGTCCCATAATTTCTCCGGTTACATGACTTTTTAGAAAATCCTTAATCTCATTTAATACAGACTCGGAAGCAGACTCTTTTATTTTTATTATCAACTTTATAAGCCTTGAAAATGGAGGGAAAGCCGCTTCCTGCCTGTGTTTTAACTCATAAAGGTAAAAATCTTTAAAATTGTATGAGCGAATAAATTTAAAAAATTCATTTGAAGGATTTCTTGTCTGAATGAATAAGTCTCCATCTTCTCTGATCAGCTGGCTTAGAGATAAAACTTTTGCAAAAGCTCTTTCAAGAGTCCTGTAATCAGGAATAAAAAGAAAAAAATCAAAATCCACAACAACAACTCCCTTAAAAACAGGAAGATGTCCTTTTTTTACTTTTCCTGTCTCAGCTACCCAGACTCCATGATACTCTTCAGTCTCAAGTTCCATTTCTTTAATCTCACTCTGCCTGCCTAAAAAAATATTTTTAAGCTCATCTTTAATTCTTTCAACACCAACTCCGACTGGATGTATATCAACTCCAGAACAATAAAGACACTGTTGCGGAGCTTTCATAACAAACCCGCATCTAAAACACTCAACTGTTTTGGTGGATTTGTGAAAAGTCATGCTAAGCCCGCATTTTTCACATTTAATCACTTCTCCACATTCTGAACAACGAAGAAGACTGTAGCCACTCCTTGGACAGGTAACAAGAATTCCCTCTTTATAATTAAGTTTCATATAAAGCAATGTTTCCGGATGAAAAATGCTTTGATATGGCTGCCTTAAAACTTTTATCTGAGGATGTTTCACTCTATTGAAATCCTCTATAAATTCGTACTTCCCTCTAAGTGCATTGTAGTAAGAAGTTGTGGATGGCATAAAATCTGTAAGCACTACAGGACATCCTTCAATAAATCCTCTCATTATAGCGCAGTCTCTTGCATGATATCTTGGAGATTGTTCTTCTTTGTAAAGCCAGTGGGATTCCTGTGATACCATAATCAATGAAAGTTTTTTTACAGGGGCAAATATGGCAAATCTTGTTCCCACGATAATTTTTGCTCTGTTTTCAATTATTTCTTTTATTGAAAACAAAATCTCTGAGCGAGACATTTCACTGTGAAGGAGGACAACTCTGCAGTCCAATTCCTTTAAAGTGCTGTAAAGTCTCTGGGCATCTTTTTTTTCAGGCAGCATTAAAAGAATTGCTCCGTCTACGGATAAAAGTTTTTTAACCGTTTCAACCATTAACTTCATCTCATAGAAAAAATCAGGACAGTGAACGAGAAATGCTTTATAATTCCCCATATTCGTGCTATAAACGATCTTTGAAAGAGTTTCATCATTTAAAAAATAATGCTCTAAATGAAAAGAAGTTAACTCAGTATGATGCCTTGATACTTTTTTATTTTTTATTCCTTTAAGCAATCTCATAATCTCTTCAAAAAAAGTAGCCCTTAAAACTGAGCCTATCTCAGAAACATAATAGTAACTCATCCAGTAAAGAAAATCTATGAATTTTTCTTCATAAGCTCTACCAATAATTGCCTGAATTCTCTTTATTTGCATTATTTCTTCAGGTTTATCAGTGCCTTTTATAACAATGCCTTCAACAGTTCTATTTTTAAGTGGAACTTTAACAGCAAATCCCTTTAGATCTACATCTTTATCATATTGATAGGTAAGTGTTTTTAGTTTAAAGGGAATTGATACATCAAAATAAGGCATGAACTAATTATAACCCTTTTATGGTATAATTACACAATGCTGTTAAAACTGTTAATAGCAATCTGTCTGATAATCACAGGCTGCAGCATGCCGCAAGTCGTTGTTTTACATGACCCTTTGACAGCAGAGGAACATCTTCAGCTGGGATTGAGCTATGAAAAAAAAGGGCTTATTGATGAAGCAATAAAGCATTATCAGGATGCATCAAAATCTGATGCAAGAGGGTTTCTCTTTCTCGGAAATTTATATTTAAATCAAACTAAATATGATGAAGCTGAAGAATATTATAAAAAAGCAATGAAAAAAGACAGCAAACTTGCTGATGCTTATAATAATCTGGCATGGCTTTATTACTTAAAAGGTGAAAAACTTGAAGAAGCTGAGGAATTAGTTAAAAAAGCTATAGAAATTGAAAAGAACAAGCCTGATAAAGTTAAGATTTATCTTGATACACTTGAAAAAATTAAAAATCAAAAATCAAAATAGGAGGTGCCTTATGTTTAAGAAATTTCTTTCAGTTTATCTCATCGTAGCAATCCTTATTATTGGCACAGTTCAGTCATTGAGTGCTGGAGTTATTCCATCGGAGATGACCCTCAATGTAAAAAGTCAGGATATGGAAAAAGTTCAGAAATTTCTTGAAATGAAAATAGTTTCTCAGAGACTTAAAGATTTTGGTTATTCTGAAAAGGAAATCATGGATAGACTTTCAAACCTTGATGAACAGACATTACATAAACTTGCATTAAAAATTGATGAAATAAAAATTGCTGGAGATGCAGGAGCTGCTGTTATCTTAGCCCTTGTAATTATTGCCTTAGTAGTGTTAATTATTAACCTTACAGGGCATAGAGTAATGGTAAAATAATATATCTCATAAAGGGGTTGACAAAAAGATTAAACCAATGGTAAAAAAATAAAGTCAAAGGGATTTCAGTTTTTAGCTCAAATTCTAACGTGAAAGGAGGTGACTTAAGAAGATGAAGAAAATATTGGCATTGGTAGTTTCATTAATTCTTATGGTATCCTTTAGCTTTGCATTAGGATGCAAAAAGGCTGAGGAGAAAAAACCTGCTGAGGCACCAGCACCAGCTCCAGCTCCTGCACCAGCTCCAGCTCCTGAAAAAGCTCCTGAGGCTCCAAAAGCTCCTGAAAAAGCTCCTGAGGCTCCAAAAGCTCCTGAAAAACCTGCTGAGAAAAAATAGTTTAGCAGGATACAAACAAAAGCAACACCGGGAGTCTTTTCCTGGTGTTGCTTTAAATTCCTTAAAAATGTTAAACTTTCTGAAAGAGTGGGTTTCCCCACTCTTTTATTTTGATAGATTTGAGGAAGTTCATGAATATTAAAGAATTAAAAGAAAAAATAACAGAATACGCAAAAGAAGTTAGCGAACAGGAAGGAGTTGAAATCCTCAATGTAGAAATACATCCTGGAGGAAAGGGATTAATTTTAAGAATTTTTATTGACAAAGAAGAAGGAGTAACTATTAAAGACTGTGAAAATTTCTCAAGAGCTATAGAAGCAATACTTGATGTGGAAGACCCTATAAAAAGTTCTTACACTCTTGAAGTTTCTTCTCCTGGTATTGATAGACCTCTTAAAGAGAAAAGGGATTTCTTAAGAAATATTGGAAGAAATGTAAAAATCACCACAAAAGAAAAGATAGCTGATCGCACTTTTTTTATAGGGAAAGTTATTGATGCTGGAGATGATTGGGTAAGAATAGAAATCAAGGAAACAAAAAGGAAAGGAACAAAAAAATCAGAATCAGCACTTCTCTTTATACCTTTTAATAAAATTTTAAAAGCACAGGTCTATATAGGGTAGGAATATGGGTAAAGAGCTTAAATTTCTGGTAGAACAGATAATGAGAGAAAAGGGAATTACTAAAGACGCTGTAATAGAGCTTCTTGAGGCAGCTCTTATTTCAGCTATAAGGAAGAAATATGGCAATAAATCTTCAATTAAAATAAAAATTGACCCTCAAACTTTTGATATTAATATCTTTGAAATTAAGAGAGTGGTAGAAGAAGTAAAAGACCCAGCAGGTGAAATCTCCATAGAAGAGGTAAAGCAAAAATATGTTGATAAAGGTATTGGAGATACAGTAGAAGTGCCTCTGTCTATTCAGGATTTTGGAAGAATCGCTGTTCAAACCGCAAAGCATGTGCTCTTTCAGAAAATAAGAGAGATTGAGAGGTTACAGATTTTTGAAGAATTTAAAGACAAAGTTGGTAACATAGTTAGCGGTACAGTGTTAAGAAAGGAAAAGGGGAATTTCTATATTCTCGTTGGAAAAGCAGAAGCTGTTCTGTCAGAAAAGGAAGTCCTGCCACAGGACAATCTAAAAAGAGGAGATATTATAAAAGCCTATATATTTGAAGTAAAACAAACATCAAAAGAGCCTGTAATAAAACTTTCAAGAACCCATCCAAATTTTGTAATTGGACTGTTTACACTTGAAGTGCCAGAAATTCAGGATGGAATAGTCCAGATAAAAAGCATTGCAAGAGATCCAGGAGAAAGAACAAAAATAGCTGTTGCATCCCGAGATCCTTCAGTGGACCCTGTTGGAGCCTGTGTTGGAATGAAAGGAACAAGGGTTCAGGCTGTTGTAAGGGAGTTAAAGGGTGAAAGAATTGACATAATTCCTTACAGTGATGATACGAGCTTCTTTATCGCAAAAGCTCTCACTCCAGCAACTGTTCTCAAGGTAGGTATAAATGAAAAGGAAAAAACAGCAGTAGTGGTTGTTGAAAATGACCAGCTTTCGCTGGCAATTGGTAAAAAAGGACAGAATGTAAGACTTGCTTCAAGGCTGACAGGCTGGAGTATTGATGTATTGAGTGAATCAGAATATGCTCAGATGAAACTAAAAGAAAATGTTTGAAATAAATGAATGGATTAAACCTTCCCGTTCAGTACCTAAAGGGTGTAGGTCCTAAAAAAGCCAGTCTTCTTAAAAAGTTAGGCATACAAACAGTTAAGGATGCTTTATACTATTTTCCTTTTCAGTATGAAGACAGAAGAAATAAAAAAAGCATTTTTGATATAAAACCAGGAGAAATTGTTGGTGTAGAAGGACATATAGTTCAGATTAATGAATTAAAAACAAAAACCAATCTATCAATAATTGAAGCAATTATTTCAGATGCAACAGGCTATCTTAAAGCAAAATGGTTCAATCAGCTTTATTTAAAAAAGATTTTAAAGGAAAAACAAAAAATAAAACTTTTTGGCAAAGCTCAGATTGACTGGAGAGGAGCTTACATAGAGATTGTCAATCCAGAATATGAAATCGTAGAAAACTTAAACTCTCAAGCTCAGGAAATTCTCCCTATATACAGGCTCACTGAAGGTATATCCCAGAGGCAGATGCAATCAATAATGCAGGCTGCAGTAGAATTTTCAATTCCTTTTATACAAGAGCATTTACCTGAAAAAATATTAAAAAAATTGAGTTTACCCTATCTAAGCGAAGCTATAAAATATGTGCATTTTCCACCAAAAGACGCGGATGTAAAGAGTTTAAATGAAAAAAGCTCTCAGTTTCATAAAAGAATTATCTTTGATGAGTTATTTTTACTTCAACTTGGAATTCTTATGATGAAACAGAACAGACTTGCTGAAAAAGGTATATCTTTCAAACCAGAAGGAAAACTTTTAAGAAATTTTCTTGAAAATCTTCCTTTCCAGCTTACTACTGCACAGCAAAAGGTTATAAAAGAGATTCTTCAGGATATGGAAAAACCTGTTCCAATGAACAGGCTTCTTCAGGGAGATGTGGGTTCAGGTAAAACAGTTGTTGCCGTGGCAGCAATGCTTGCTGCCATTGAGTGTGGATATCAGGCAGCTCTGATGGCACCAACAGAGATACTTGCAGAGCAACATTACATAAATATCTATTCAATGCTAAAAGGATTACCTGTTAATGTTTTAATTTTTACGTCCACTTATAACAAACATGCGAACCTTATTGCCTCAGGAGATGCAAATCTAATTATTGGCACACATGCTTTAATTCAGGAAGATGTTCACTTTAAAAACCTGGGATTTGTTGTTATAGACGAGCAACACAGATTCGGAGTAATCCAGAGGGCAATACTGAAAAAGAAAGGACTTAATCCAGACACACTTGTAATGACAGCAACTCCTATTCCAAGAACAATGGCACTTACTGTTTATGGAGACCTTGACTACTCTGTGCTTGATGAACTTCCTCAGGGAAGAAAACCTGTTTTAACAAAGGTTATAGAACCACAGAATAAAAAAGTAGTTTATAAGATGATAGAAGAAGAAGTTAAATCTGGTGGACAGGTTTATGTTGTCTATCCTTTAATAGAAGAATCTGAGGCAATGGATCTGAAATCAGCAACTCAGGGATATGAAGGCTTACAAAAGCTTTTTCCTCAATACAAAGTTGGGCTTATTCATGGAAAAATGCCATCAAAACAGAGAGAAGAAATAATGAAAGAATTTCGGTCTGGAAGAATTCATATTCTTGTTGCTACAACAGTTATTGAAGTTGGCGTAGATGTTCCAAATGCCACTTTAATGATAATAACACATGCAGAGAGATTTGGACTTGCCCAGTTACATCAACTAAGAGGAAGGGTGGGAAGAGGAGCGAGACCTTCAAAATGCATTCTCATGCCTTATAAATTAACGGAAGAGGCAAAGCTGAGGCTAAAAGCAATTGTAAACTACTCTGATGGATTTAAAATAGCGGAAGAGGATATGAAAATAAGAGGACCGGGAGAACTCTTTGGAGTTAAACAGTCAGGAATGCCTGATCTGAAAGTTGCTGACCTATTACGAGACCAGAGTGTCCTTGATACCGCAAGAAAAGAAGCAGAAATAATCTTAAGAGAAGACAGAACTCTTAATTCATATCCAAGAATAAAAGCTCTGCTTGAAGAATTCTGGAGAAACAAAGTTGAGATATTTATGACAGCTTAAATCCTGCATTTACATGCCTTGAAGCAAGTTCAATCCTGTTTTTACCTGTCCTTTTTGCCTGAAGAAGTGCCATGTCAGCTCTCTGTATTGCCTCTGTTAAAGTATCATTTGTTTCAATCTCTGCTATACCAATACTTACAGTTATAAAAATTTTTTCATTCCCGATTTTAACTGCTTTTTTAGCTATATTTTCTCTTACCCTTTCCATCGCCATGAATGCCTTTATTTCATCGGTTTCTGGAAGTATTATTAAAAACTCTTCACCTCCGTATCTTGAAACAACATCACCTGTTCTTAAAAAATTCTTAATCTGCAGAGCAATGTGATTTAAAACTTTATCTCCAGCAAGATGTCCGTAAGTGTCATTTATGGATTTAAAGTTATCTATATCAAGCATTGCTATAGATAAATGCTGTGAGTGCCTTTTTGCTCTTGCCATTTCCTCCATCAGTCTGTTCATTCCTGCTGTTCTGTTGTAAACTGAGGTTAATTCATCAAAATAAAGCTGATTTTCAAATTTTTCCAAAGATGTATGAATTATTTTCTCCATTTTTCTTCTCATAATCTTAGCAATTAATAAATTTACTGCTAATGTGATTATTCCTGATAAAGAAGTCAGCAATATAAACTCTTTTCTGTCATAGGTCCCAAATACAAAAATAAAAGATAAAATTATCATAAAAGCAGCAATGTTTAAGGCAAAAAATTTATTTATGTCTTTTGTTATGCTCATTACCATTACTCTTGGATTCATCCTCTTCCTCCTTAAGTTTTTTAAGAAATAAAAAAAACAAAATCCATGCCAGACTAAAATTTACTTTAAAAGCACGATTTAAATAACACTACCTGTCAAAAAATAGGCATTTTTTACCTAATGGGGTCAAAATTTCCAACAAAGTGTAATATAATATTTTCTATGAAAGCATGGGTCATAGCTGAAATAACTGAAATCAGAGATAACGATCCTTTAACTCTCATTGAAATGAAAAATCCTGTACCTGAACCAGGTGAAGTAGTTATAAAAGTTCATGCCTGTGGAGTCTGTCACACTGAAATTGATGAAATAGAAGGAAGAGCAGCTCCCTCATTTTTACCGATAATTCCAGGGCATCAGATTGCAGGTGAAGTTATAGAAACTGGCAGAGAAGTGAAAAAATTCAAAATTGGTGACAAAGCTGGTGCAGGATGGATTTATTCAGCATGCGGTAAGTGTGAGTATTGTTTAAAGGGACTGGAAAATTTATGCAATAACTTCAAAGCAACAGGAAAGGATGCTCATGGTGGATATGCAGAGTATTTTAAAATTAACGAAAATTTTGCTTTTCATATTCCTGAAAATCTTGATTTTGAAGAGGTTGCCCCACTTTTCTGTGCAGGTGCAATTGGTTATAGAGCTTTAAAGCTTACAAATCCTGAAAACATGCAAAACATTGGTCTTGTGGGTTTTGGAGCATCAGGACATCTTGTTTTGAAAATGGTAAAATTTCTACATCCTGATACAAAAATCTTCGTATTTTCAAGAACACTTCCAGAAAGACAACTGGCTATGGAACTGGGTGCATACTGGGCTGGAAACTTTGATGAAAATCCTCCTGAAAAACTTGACTCTGCAATTGATACAACTCCAGTATGGAAGCCACCTGTAAGTGTGCTTAAACATCTTAAACCAGGAGGCAGGCTCGTAATAAACGCAATAAGAAAAGAGGAAATTGATAAAAATGAACTTTTGAACATTGAGTATTCAGGAGATTTATGGCTTGAAAAAGAGATTAAAACTGTGGCTAATATCACGAGAAAAGACATTCAGGAGTTTCTTCACATTGCCTCAAAAATTCCAATAAAGCCAGAGATTGAAATATATACCTTTTCTGAAGCAAACAAAGCAATCAAAGAGATAAAGCAAAGAAAAATAAGAGGGGCAAAAGTTTTAAGGATTGGAGGATAAAATGAACAATAAAGAAAAAGTCTTAGAAATAATTAAGAGGCTTGATTCAAGATATCCGAATGTAAAAACAGCACTCAATTTTAATACTGCCCTTGACTTACTTGTGGCAACAATACTTTCAGCTCAAACCACAGATGTAAACGTAAACAGGGTTACTGAAAATCTGTTTAAAAAATACAGGACAGCTCGTGACTATGCAAATGTTTCCATTGAAGAGCTTGAAAATGACATAAAAAGCATTAACTTCTATAAAAACAAAGCAAAATATATAAAAAACCTTGCAAAGGAATTAATTGAAAAATTTAACGGAGAAGTGCCAAAAAAAATGGATGAACTTGTTACACTTCCAGGAGTTGGCAGAAAAACAGCAAACATCGTGCTTTGGAATGCCTTTGGAATAAATGAAGGAGTGGCTGTTGACACCCATGTAAAAAGAATTTCAAAGCTTTTAGGCCTTACCAAAAATACAGACCCTGACAAAATTGAACAGGATTTAATGGAGATAACACCTCGTGAATACTGGGGAAAACTCTCTCACTTGCTCATAATGCTTGGAAGAGAAATCTGCAAAGCTAAAGCACCACAGCATAAAATATGTCCATTAAATGATATCTGTCCAAGTAGCGGGATTTAAAAAGCTACCCTTTCAGGATTGCTGTAAATGTTAAATCTGTTGCCTCTTAAAAAACCTATTACTGTTAAATTGACTTTTTGAGCCATTTCTACTGCCAGAGAAGTAGGGGCTGTTCTGCTTACAATTATGGGAATTTTCCATTTTGCAGTTTTCAGTGCCATCTCTGAAGAAATCCGTCCACTTACGAGCATAATTTTACCTTTAAAGCCCACTCTATTGAGCAATGCCCATCCAATTACTTTGTCCACTGCATTATGTCTACCTACATCTTCTGCAATAAATAAAATCTCTCTGTCATCTGCCAGTGCTGCAGCATGAATGCATCCTGTTGTTCTATAAAGATTTGATTTTTCCTGAAACTCTTTAAAGAGACGAAATAAAGTATTCTGCCCGACTTTCAGATCATCATCAATGCTACCTTTTACATCACTTAAAAAACTTACAGAACTCATACATCCTGAGGTAATTGTTTTACCATCAAGAGAAACATGTCCTTCAAGTTCAACCCTGGCATTAATCTCTTTTTCATTTTCTTCAATAATTATTTTCTCAGGACACCACTCTCCCTTTAAAATATCTTCTGTCATAAGAAAGCCTATAACGAGTTCTTTGATCTGCACAGGAGAAGCAGATAGAGAAACAACTTCCTCATTGTTTACATAAATTTTTATTCTTTTTTCCACAGCCACAGTATCATCCACTTCTATAGCCTCATCTTGTTTAACTCTAACTATTTTTTTATTTTCAAGTGGTTGCATAATTGTATTTTAGCTCATTAATTTTTTTCTTGCAAAATATTTTAAAAAACTGCTATTCTGAAGTTAGAAAAAATTTTCAGGAGGTAGCTGTGTTTAGTATCAGTTCAAAAGCAGCCGAAAAGGCAAAAGCAATCCTTAAGCAGGAGGGCAAAGAAGGTTGGGGTTTGAGAATATTCTCAGCAGAAGGATACTGCAGCCCCTCATTCGGTCTTGATATTGATGAAAATCCTCAGGAAGGTGATGAAGTAGTGGAAAAAGATGGATTAAGGGTCTTTATGGATAAACAGACCTTTGATCTACTCAATGAGCTTGAACTTGACTACTATGAGGATGAAGAACAGGAAGGATTTATTCTTAAAGGTCCAATGCCTTCATGTGGACCAGGCTGTGGAGGTTCCTGCGGCGTATAAGCGATGTTCCCAGTTCATCGTCCAAGAAGACTGAGAAAAACTGAGATTCTGAGAAAGATGGTGAGGGAGACAACCCTCACCCCTCAGAATTTTATTTATCCCATGTTTGTTGTCCCCGGGAGAGGAGTTAAAAATCCTATTTCTTCAATGCCTGATTGTTTTCAGGAAAGTGTTGATGAAGCAGTAAAAACAGCCAAAGATGTGTTTTCCTTAGGAATTCCTGCAATAATTCTATTTGGAATTCCAGAACATAAAGATGAGAAGGCATCATCAGCCTATGATGAAAATGGTATTGTTCAGACTGCTGTAAAGGCAATAAAAGATGCTCTGCCAGACTTAATTGTCATTACTGATGTATGCCTTTGTGAATACACATCTCATGGACACTGTGGAATTATAAAAAATGGAAAAATAGACAATGACTCTACCCTTGAACTGCTTGCTCTTGAAGCAGTATCACATGCACGGGCAGGTGCAGATATTGTTGCTCCCTCTGATATGATGGATGGAAGAGTGGGGAGAATACGCAAAATGCTTGATGATGAAGGATTTAGTGATGTTGTTATTTTGTCTTATGCAGCAAAATATGCCTCCGCTTTTTACGGACCGTTCAGGGAGGCTGCACAGAGTGCTCCAGCCTTTGGTGATAGACGCTCCTATCAGATGGATCCGGCAAATCGGAGAGAGGCTCTCAGGGAAGTTGCTCTTGACATTGAAGAAGGAGCTGATATTGTAATGGTTAAGCCGGCACTGGCATATCTTGATATTATCTCAGATGTGAAAAATAACTTTTCCGTTCCTGTGGCTGCATACAATGTAAGTGGAGAATACTCAATGATTAAAGCTGCAGCTCAGCTTGGCTGGTTGAATGAAGAAGCTGTAATGATGGAAGTTCTTACAGCAATAAAAAGAGCTGGTGCAGACCTTATTCTTACATATTTTGCAAAAAAGGCAGCAAAATTACTTAACAGTTAAAATTTATTGATGGATAAATATATACTTCAAACTTCCTTTAAACCAAAGGGAGACCAACCAAAAGCAATAAAACAGCTTGTTGATGGTATAAAAAAAGGATACAGGCATCAGGTTTTACTCGGTGTTACTGGCTCTGGGAAAACCTTTACGATTGCGAATGTTATTGCTAAAGTAAACAAACCAACCCTTGTTATTGCCCACAATAAAACACTTGCAGCACAGCTTTATGGAGAATTAAAGGAACTCTTCCCATACAATGCTGTTGAATACTATGTAAGTTATTATGACTACTATCAACCTGAAGCATACATTCCAGAGACAGACACATATATTGAAAAGGATGCACTGATAAATGATGACATTGACAGAATGAGGCATTCTGCAACCCTTTCTGTTCTTACTCGCAGGGACGTTATAGTGGTAGCCTCTGTATCGTGCATATACGGAATTGGCTCTCCCGATGACTATATGTCAATGCACATAAACATTGAAGAAGGAATGATTACTGAAAGAGATGCACTGTTAAAAAAGCTCGTTGAAATTCTCTATACAAGAGCAGAGAATGAATTCAGAAGAGGAAGTTTTCGTGTAAGAGGAGATGTGGTTGATATTTATGCCTCCCACTGCCTTGATAAAGCTTATAGAGTTGAGTTTTTTGATGATGAAATTGATGCCATATACGAGATAGACCCACTTACAGGACGAAGGCTCAAAAGAATTCAAAGAATATTTATTCCACCAAACAGCCACTGGGTAACACCTGAGCCAAGACTGAAAAGAGCAGTTGAAACCATAGAAGAGGAACTGCAAGAAAGAATTAAATATTTCAAAGACAGAGGTGAGAATCTTTTTGCTGAAAGAATTGAAAGAAGAACCCGTTTTGATCTTGAGCTTTTAAGTCAGTTTGGGCACTGTCACGGAATTGAAAACTACTCAAGACATCTGAGTGGAAGACTTCCCGGCGAGCCACCGTTTACATTGATAGATTACATTTACGCAGGTCCTTCAAAGGGAGATTTTTTAACAGTGATTGATGAAAGCCATGTTACAGTTCCTCAGATAGGAGGAATGTATGAGGGTGACCGCTCTCGTAAACAAACGCTTGTTGATTATGGATTCAGACTTCCCAGTGCCCTTGATAATCGTCCTCTTACCTTTAAAGAGTTTGAACATAGAATGAATTATGTAGTATATGTTTCGGCAACGCCAGGTGATTATGAGATTGAAAAGTCTGGTGGCAGAATTGTTGAGCAGATTATAAGACCTACAGGACTTGTTGACCCAAAGATTGAGGTGCGTCCAGCTTCAAATCAAGTTGAGGATTTACTTGATGAGATTCAAAAAAGAGTTGAAAAAGGAGAAAGGGTTCTTGTCACCACGCTCACAAAAAAGATGGCTGAGGATTTGACTGACTACTATACAACTCTTGGCATAAAAGCAAAGTATCTTCATTCAGATATTGATACCCTTGAAAGAGTTGAAATTCTGAGGGATTTAAGACTTGGCAAGTTTGATGTTTTAATTGGAGTAAATTTACTCAGGGAAGGGCTTGACCTTCCTGAAGTATCCTTAGTTGCCATATTTGATGCAGACAAAGAGGGATTTCTCCGCTCTGAGAGATCACTTATTCAGACAGCAGGAAGAGCCTCAAGAAACGTAAATGGCACTGTAATTCTTTATGCAGACACAACTACAGAGTCAATGAGAAAAGCCATTGAAGAGACTGAAAGGCGAAGAAAGATTCAACTTGAATATAACAAAAAAATGGGTATTGTCCCAGAAACAGTAAAGAGTAAAATCAAGGATATACTATCATCAATCTACGAGAGAGACTACTTTACTCCTGATGTTGTTAAAGAAGAGGTGGAAGAATATGAACTCAGTGAAGACACATTAAAAAGGCTTGAAGCAGAAATGAAGCATGCAGCAGAAAATCTTGAGTTTGAAAAAGCAGCAGAGATAAGAGACAGGATATTTAAAATAAAAGAAAAGATGATAAAGTTAGGATTAAAGCTTAATTCTTGATTTTTACACCTGCCATCTCCCTTATTCCTTCAATTATTCTTGGGCTTAGATGGTATATTTTATCACTTATAAAGTAGATGTTTCCTTTTTTGAATGCATTCGTGTCTTTCAACTTTAAAATAAGTCTTTCATAGACTGTTTTATGCCCTGCGCCAAAAAAAATTATCTCTGGATTTAACTTTATAACTGTCTCTATGTTGATTGATGAAGTCTCTGCGATATTTTTTAGTCCAAGCAGATTCATAACCTCATTTATGTGAGATGATTTCCCAGCAACTGTAAGAGGCTCAGCCCATATTACAAATAATGCCCTCTGTCCATTGAAAGGCTTTTTTATTTTTTTAATGCTTTCTTTAAATTCACGGGCAACAATTTTAGCTTCCCTTTCCTTACCAATTGCAATTCCCAGTCTTATTAATTCATCAGGCATGTTTTTCAGAGTCTCTGGAGCATAAACATGAACTTTTATACCGAGCTCTACCAGCCTGTTGTAAACCTCCTTGGGAGTGACATCCTTTGAAATTATTACAAGGTCTGGTTTTAAAGATAGTATCTTTTCATAGGATGGATCCATCATACCTCCAGCTTTTGGTTTTTTAGTTACTTCCTGAGGCCATTTGCAGTAGTTGGAAACTGCAACAAGCCTGTCAATTGCTCCAAGATAATAAACTGCCTCTGTAACTGATGGCGCAAGAGAGATAATTCTCTGAGGCTCAGCAAAGCCTGTTGTCGCGAGAATTAAAAATGTTATAAAAGATACCAGAATCCTCATTTTATTCTTAGAGCTTTTCCTGCAATCATTAAAAAGGCTTTATCGCATATATCCATTATCCTCTGATTTGCAGTTCCTGCAATATCAATGAATTTTCTTCCAAGCTCTCTTTCAGGAATTATTCCAAGTCCAACCTCATTTGCTACGATAAATATGTGAATGCTATCTTTAACTTTTTTTAATGAATCAATAAATGATTCAGTGAACTCCTCATAATCATATCCTTCAATAATAAGATTTGTAAGCCATGTGGTAAGACAATCAACTACCACTGAAGAGTTCTCAGGGATTTTCATAATTGCCTCCATTAAATTTATGGGCTCCTCTATGGTAATCCACTGGCTGCCTCTTTCTTTTTTATGTCTTTCAATGCGTTCTTTCATCTCATTGTCAATAGCTCTTGCTGTAGCAATATAGAAAAGCCTCTTGTTTATTTCTGCTTCTTTAAGGGCAAATCTTGTTTTTCCGCTTTTTATACCACCAAGAATAAAAATAATCATATCAACTCCTTAAAAACTCTTTCATTTCTTTAAAAAATCTCTCATTCTCCGCTCTGCTCTTTACAGAAACTCTTATGAAGTTTTCATTGAGTCCATAAAAGTTTGAACAATCCCTGATGAGGACTCCTCTTTCAATCATGTACTGGAAAACGCCTTTTTTGGGAATTTCAAAGAGATAAAAATTTGCTACTGATGGAAAGTATTTGAGTTTAAGTTCATTAAGGGATCGTTCAAAAAAGTCCTTCTCACTTTTAAAAAATTCATAACTCTGTCTTTTAAAATCTTCATCCCTGATTATTTCTTCTGCTATCAATTGGGCAAGGCTATTTATACTCCATGGATGTCTATATTTTTTTATTCTTTCAACAATCTGGATGGAAGCAACAGCATAACCGAATCTCAATCCAGCAAGTCCGTAAAACTTTGTAAGGGAGCGTAAAACAATAATATTCGGTGATACTTCTCTGAAAAGACTTTCCTCTGGAACAAAATCTATAAATGCTTCATCAACAACAAAAATGGTATCTTCGTAAAGAGAGGCAAGTTTCAGGATTTCACTCTTTTCAATCAGCCATCCTGTTGGATTATTGGGATTGCAGATAAAAACCATTGCATATTTTCTTTCTTTCATTGTTTTCCATAGCATTTCAATAATTTTCTCTTTACTCAGAGAAAAAATTCTCTCAATATCGTTTATATCATTGAATTTACAGGCTCTTTCATACTCTGTGAATGTTGGTTCTAATAACAGTACAGATTCAGGCTTTAATGCCTGAACTGTAAGATATATGAGCTCTGTTAAACCGTTCCCGCATATAATCTTTTCTGATGGGATATCATAAAGCTCAGATAAGGTTCTTACAAAAGCTCTCGCTTCAGTGTCAGGGTATTTGTGGAGAAATGGAAATTTTTCAATAACCTTTTTCTTTATTTTTTCAGGTAAAGGAAGGGGATTAACAGATGAGCTCATATCTAAGATTTCATATGGAGACTTTCCTGTAAGCTCTGAAACAGTGTAAATATCGCCTCCGTGTCTCATAAAATGCTCCTGAGAACAATAGATGTTGAAATAAATATAAAGCTGCTTGTGATGATAATTTTAATGCTTAAATTAACATCTTCTCGGCTGACAATTTTTAAAATATCTCCAATAAAGGGTTTTTCAACAAAAATGCCCTCATAGTAGTTGGGACCTCCCAGTCTTACTCCTAAAGCACCAGCTATGGCTGCCTCAGGTATTCCACTGTTTGGGCTACTATGTTTTTTCCCATCCCTTAACATAGTCTTTAATGAATTTTTTCCTGAAGAAAAACCAGCGACAATAAATGAGCTTAAAACTATGAGCACTCCAGTTATTCTTGCAGGAATATAGTTAAAAACATCATCCATCTTTGCTGAAAACCATCCAAAATCTATGTATCTTTCATTTTTATAACCTACCATTGAGTCAAGAGTGTTCACAGTTTTATATAAAACTAAAAAAGGAAAACCACCAATGAAAAAATAAAACAATGGAGCAATGACCGCATCAGAGAGATTTTCAGATAGGCTTTCAATAATTGCTATTCTTATCTTTTCTTCTGAAAGATTCCCTGTATCCCTTCCAACAAGAGCTTTCAGTGAAAGCCTTGCCTGAACTAAATTTCCTTCATCTAAAAGCTTATTTACCCCCTTAGCTTCATTAATTAGACCTCTTAAAGCAATAAAGAGACTGCTGAATATGGCAAGAAAAATAAATGAAAATAGCCACGTAATATGCGAAAGTTTGCTTAAAATATCTAAAAAATAAACAAAAATAATTGAAAATAAGAAAACAATGAATGTTACTGATAAAAAAAGCAAAAAGCCTCCAAATCTGCCTGTGAGTTTCATATCTCTTAAAAATTCTTCAGTTTTTTTAATGAGTTTGCCAATTGCTACAACAGGATGGTATCTTTTAGGGTCTCCGATTAAAAAATCAATTAAAAATGCCAGAGCTACTGTCCAGCTTTCAACATAAAGTATCTTCATAGTCCTGATATTTTCCATATTTTATCCATATCAAGATGTTTTTCCATTGTTTCTGCAAGGCTATCTAAAAAAGATTCTTTAAGCTTTCTCCATGAAAAGGTATAATTAATTGGGGTTAATCCCTTTTTAGTTCTTTGTCTGTTTATTAGCCATCTTCTTAAGGCATCACTTTCAAATGCTCCGTGAATATATGTTCCCCAGACATTCTCAGAGCAAAATCCATCAAACAGTGTCTCATCTGTTACTCTTCTCTTTATTTTGAAGAGATTTAACTCTCCATAACTCACTCCTTTATGAATTTCATAACCTGTAACTCTCACTGAAGGCTCAGAACATAGATAGCCTTCAACCTGAGTGGTTATTTTCTCAGGATAAAACACTGTTTTAACAGGCACCATACCTAAGCCATCAAACTCCTTGACAGGAGTTTCAACCATATAAGGGTCCTCCAGTTTTTCACCGAGCATCTGAAATCCACCGCATATTCCGATTATTTCAACTTTATTTTTTGCAAGCTCCCTCAATGTTTCATCAATCTTTAGCTCTCTAAGAAGCTTTAAATCCTCAAAGGTTTTCTTTGAGCCGGGAATGATTACTACATCAGCATTAAACAGGTCTTCTTTTCTTAATGAATAAACTAACTCTACATCTGGCTCAAATCTCAATGGCTCAAAATCACTGAAGTTTGATATGTATCGTAGTCTTAAAATAACTATCTTTACTGCATCATCTGAATTAAAGGAAAAAGAGTTTGATAGCCTCGCTGAAACTCCGTCTTCCTCTGCTATTCCGGTTTCATCCATATATGGAAGCACACCAAGACAGGGCTTTTTTATCATCTCTTCAAGCTTTTTTATTCCTGGTAAAAGAATATCTATGTAACCTCTGAATTTGTTAATTATAAAACCTTTAATAAGTTTGTCATATTCTTCAAGAAGCTTTACAGTTCCATAAATTGAGGCAAAAACTCCACCTCTGTCAATATCTCCCACAATAATAACAGGTGCTTTAAGATAATCTGCAACAGCCATATTAACAATGTCGTTCTCAAGAAGGTTTATCTCAGCAGGACTTCCAGCACCTTCAATCACTAAGAATTCGTATTCCCTGCATAAATAATCAAGTGATTTCTTTACAGCTTCCCACAGATTCTTCTTTCCCCAGTAAAAATCATCTGATTTCAAAGTCTTATAAAGCTTACCATGAACAACAACCTGAATACCCTGTTCACCAGCTGGTTTAAGTAATACAGGATTCATATGAACTGAAGGAGTAATACCAGATGCCTCTGCCTGAATTGCCTGAGCAACTCCTATCTCTCCTCCGTCCTCTGTAACAAAACTCTGTAAACTCATGTTCTGGGCTTTAAATGGTGCAACTTTTATACCTCTTAGCCTTGCAATTCTACATAAAGCTGTAACAATCAGGCTTTTCCCACAATTTGAAGATGTTCCCTGTATCATCAATAACTTAGCCATCTCACAGACAACAAAAAGCAAAGAATAAAAACAATCTCTGTTATCTCAACAGTAGCTCCAAGATGGTCTCCTGTTATTCCGTTGAACTTAGTTTGAAAGAATTTTTTTAGAATTATTAGAAGTATGCAAAGTATAAATACAACCAGAGGCAAAAAAATAAAAATTTTTAATGTAAAGTAAATCAGTAAAAACGAAGGCAAGGATGAAGATAGAATAAACTGACCTTTATTGATTTTTCCAATAAATATAGCTCCAAGACCTGTGTTTTTTGCAGGTTTTCCATAATACATTAACGGAATTACTGACCACCTTGAAAATGTAAAGATAAAAATAAGTGTCATGAATTGATTTATCTCAATAAGTTCTTTAAAAAAAACAAATCTGCAAAGAATATCAAATACTGATACCACAACTCCTGCAACACCAACTGTGCTATCCTTCATTATTTCAAGTCTTCTCTGTATGTCCTTTTCTTTCTGACCTGTTTCTCTGTAAAAGAGAGCATCAAAGGTGTCTGAAACTCCGTCAATGTGAAATATTCCTCTCAGTGAAAATAAAAATAAAAGTAAAATAATTGAGATAACAGCAGACGAGAATATATAGTTTAATCCTTTAATCAATAAAACAGAAACCGCTCCCTCTAAAAGTCCCACAAAAGGGAAAAAAATAACTGAGCCTGCAATATTTTTTTCATTAATTTTCTCTGCTTTTAAAGGTAAAACAGTTAAAAATGAAAGAGCAATGAGAAATCTATTTATCACTTTTACTTACACCTGCCTCATCAAAAGTTGCCATCTCTCTATAAATTTTTAGCCCTGCTTCAATAACTGTCATGGCAACTGCTGCACCAGTTCCTTCACCAAGCCTCAGGTTTAAATCAACTAAAGGCTTAAGTCCAATAAAGTCAAGTGCTTTTTTATGCCCCCTTTCAACAGAGTTGTGTGAGGCAAAAATGTAATCTTTCACAGATGGATTTATACAGTAAGCAATCAAAGCTCCTGCTGTTGAGATAAATCCATCAACTATAACTGGAAGCCTTAAATGGGCACAGCAAAGGACAACTCCTGCTATTGCTCCTATCTCAGGCCCTCCAATCTTTGATAAAACATCAAAAGGGTCTGAAGCATCAGGTTTGTTTATCTTTATTGCTCTTTTAATTACTTCAACTTTTCTCTTGAAGGTTTCTTCATCTATGCCTGTTCCCTTGCCAGTAACTTCCTCAACCGGTGAATTTGTAAGAACGCTTACAACTGCAGAAGAAGGTGTTGTATTGCCAATTCCCATCTCTCCAGTAGCAAAGAGATTATAACCTTTTTGGTGATACTCTTTTACAAGTTCTATGCCGATTTCTATACATTTTATTGCATCACTGCGAGTCATTGCCATTCCTTTTGCAATATTTCCAGCTCCCTTTACAACTTTTTTTGATACTAATCCATCAATCTTTCCAAAATCGTAATCCACGCCCACATCAACAACCACAACATCTGCTCCTGCATGTCTTGCCAAAACATTTATACCTGCTCCACCTCTTAAAAAGTTAAAGACCATCTGGGCAGTAACTTCCTTTGGATAGGCAGAGACACCTTCCTCTGTAACTCCATGATCAGAGGCAAAAACAAGCACAGCCTTTTTCTTTATCTCAGGCATCGGATTTTCATAAATAGCAACAAGCTTTGCTGCAATCTCCTCAAGCCTTCCAAGGCTTCCCGGTGGTTTTGTAAGATTGTTAAGCCTTTCCCATGCAATCTGAATAAACTCTTTTTTTAATGGTTGAACTTCAAGATTTAACATCTCCATATCTCAAGAAAAAGATTTTTGTCTTTCCTTATCTTTTTTCCAAACGAAAATCTTATAGGTGACTTAAAAATCGGTCCGTCATAAACAAATGTATGATACTCTCCTTTTTCACCGCACAGATCAACATTTTCTAAGGCTTTTAAATTTTTAATGAAATCAAAATCAATTTCCCTTCCAAGCCATTCACTACCAAGAAAAGAGGAGTTTGTTGAGCAGACTATTGCTTTAAAACCAGATTTTATAAACTCTTTAAGAAGCTTTTCCCTCTCTTCATTCCACAATGGCAGAATCGCCTTTATCCCTGTCTTACCACATACCCTTTCAACCCATTCTCTGTGCTCCTCAAGGTCAATATCACCAAATACTCCTGCATCAATTCCCTGTTTTTTTAATTGCAAAAGAGTTTTTTTAAACTCCTCTTCATAGCTTTCCCATGTTGTTTTTCTTTGAATAACTGGGATGCCGATAGCTTCTGCCTGAGCTTTAATTAGCTGAGAGCTTAGTCCGTGAGAGCGGGAAAAATCTCCCTGCTCTGAAAGCATATTAACGAGATAGACCACATCAATACCATTTTTCATTGCCCTGTGGCAGGCTAATGAGCTATCCTTTCCTCCGCTCCATGAAACAAAGGCTCTTAAAATAGCCATCTCACTCCTCCAGTAATTGTTCTTCTTGGCATTGGATAATACTGAACATACTCATATGCTCTGTCAAAGAGATTTTCCACAGACAGTGTAAACTCAAGATTTTTTACTGGTCTGTATGAACCTTTAAGATTTACCACAGTAAAATCGCTTTTATCAACGACTTTTCCATAATTTTTAGATGAAGGATTCCAATCAACAACCTTCTCATCTGCATTGTAGTTGGCGATTAATCGTAAATCCCATTTATCCTTCCCAGCCATTATTCCAAACGAAGCTATGCATTTTGGTGTGTATTGAAGAGTTTTCCCATATTTTTGAATCTCCGATTCATCTTTAGTTGAGTATCTCGTATGGTATGTAAAGTTAACAAAAGGCTTAAGTGACAGACTTAGTCCGCTACTTAATCCAATATCGTATGAAATACTTCCTTCTATACCCTGAATTGTTGCTCCTGAAACATTTTTAAATGTTTGAGCATTAAGAATGCTGTCATAATAGCTTAGGATTTTATCCCTGAACTCTGAATTAAAAAATGTAAGCTCTGTATTGAGGAAATCCTTTGCATAAGAGACTCCCACATCATAGGACCTACTTTTTTCTGGTTTTAAATTAGGATTACCTAAATAATGAGTTCCCCATGAAGAAACATAGTCAGCTGCGAGCTCATCGGGTGCAGGTGCTCTAAAAGCAGTGCCAGCATTGGCTTTTATTGATAAATTCTCTATGATTTTGTATAAAATGCCTCCTCTGATGGTTACATGGTCAAGACTTTCTTTTCTTGGCTTTAAACTGTTAATACCCTCTGTTGGCAGTATTTCATTTTCAAAGTAGTCATAACGAACTCCTGCATTAAGAAAAAGTTTTTTATTAAAAAAGCTTAATCTACCTTCAGTAAACACTCCGTAGCTGTCATACTCTGAGTTGGGATTGTAAGGAGCACCTTTGTTTCTTGAGCTTTTAATCTCTATTCTGTCCCACTGCCCTCCAATTATTACTCTGTGGTCATCTATTGAGAATATCTTTTGAATGCTTGCTCCCTGTGTGGTAGTCTTTTTTAAGGTAATATCATTCGGTGTTTCCCAAGCCCCTGCTATAGAACCTTCATAATCTTCTCTTGTATCCCTTGTAAAGTAGTATCCAGCTTTTAAGGTTTCTGTTTTATACTCTAAATCAAATCTGTTTCTTTCAATGTCCTTGTAATCATCAGGGTCTGGTGAGTATCTTGCTCCAGGTGAGCCGATCTTCCATCCTTTCCAATGCTGAAATCCAAAAGATATATGTTGTTTATCAAAAAAGCTGTATCCTAAGCGGGCTGATAAAGATTCATCATTGTAGCCAGTGTTTTCTATTTTCCCATAATTTTTTGCTGAGTAGTCATCAATTGCAGAACGGCTTCCAGAGAGATAAAAATCAAAATCTCCTTTCTTACCATTTAATTCAGCCTTTGTTTTCCAGAACTGCCATGAACCAGACTCTATACCAGCTGAACCATGTATGCCTTCTTCTTTACCCTGCTTTGTGATTATGTTAATTACACCTCCCATTGCCGAAGAACCATAAAGAACTGATGCAGGTCCTTTAACTATCTCAATTCTTTCTATATCATCAATTGGTATTGTTGCAAGATTTACTGTTCCTGCACGATTTCCATTTATAAGAACGAGAACTCTGCTTTTAAGGTCATCAAAAAGGTCTGTCCAGAATCCTCTTAATCCGATTTTGCTTGTTAATAATCCCGGATATTTATGAATATGACCAATTGCTGATTCTGTAATTAAGTCTCCAGCATTTTTTGCCGTAGAATTTTTAATCTCCTCCTGTGTTATAACCTGAACAGAGTAAGGAACATCCTTTTTAGGCTCTTCAATCCTCGTAGCTGTTACAACGATTTCATCAAGCTGAGTTTCAGCTGCCAAGATTGGCTGATAGAAAAGTAAGAAAAAACAAAGAAAAAAAAGGAAAATCATGGCAAATCCCTCCCTCGAGGAGTTGGAAGCTCAAGGAGCCTCCAGCTGGACAGGTCTTCCGGCTTTGGGCTCAGACTCCTACTTGCCCGCCTTCCCGGAGATTTCTCTCCAGTGGCTTAATGGGCTTTCGTTCCCAACACGGCTGCGGGGCAGCGGGGGATTCTCACCCCTCTTCCCTTAGTCCAGCCAAGAAAGTATACAAGATTTATCTAAAACTGGTCAAATATCTTGACATAACCCAATCTTTTTGATATCTTTTAAAGAACTATGAATTTAACCTATCAGGAAAAAATTAAAAAGGCTTCACAACTTATTAAAAACTCCACCTATGCTGTAGCTTTCACTGGAGCAGGAATTTCTACAGAATCTGGAATACCTGATTTCCGAAGTTCCGGTGGACTATGGCAGAGATTTAGAATTGTAACATATCAGGAATTTATTTATGACAGGCAAGCAAGAGAAGAATTCTGGAGAATGAAAAAACAACTCATTCATCATCTCACGAATGCAAAGCCAAATAATGCACATATTGCCCTTGCAGAGCTTGAAAAAAAGGGATTTATTAAACATGTCATAACGCAGAACATTGATGGACTTCATCAGATGGCTGGCAGTAAGAGCGTCATTGAACTTCACGGGAATCAAAGAGGTGCAATCTGTCTTGACTGTGAAAAACTTTATAAAATGGATGAAGTATTGAAAATGCTTGAGGAACAGCTTGATTTAAGATGTTACGACTGTGGCGGCATAATAAAGCCAACAGTTGTATTTTTCGGAGAACCAATGCCTGAAAAAGAACTCGTTATGGCACAGCAGATCGCCAATCAATGCGACCTCATGCTCGTGATAGGAACATCTCTTCAGGTTGAACCTGCTGCTTCGATCCCGAGAATTGCCCATAAAAGAGGTGCAAAGCTTATCTTCATAAATAAGGCAGAAACAGACTGGGACTGGATAGCAGAAATAGTATTTTACGGTAGTGCTGGTCAAGTTTTAAAAGATATAGAGGAAAAAGCTGCTTAAGGCTATATGCGGTGAATAAAAATCAATGAGCCGTGCAGGATTCGAACCTGCGACCCGCTGATTAAGAGTCAGCTGCTCTACCAGCTGAGCTAACGGCCCACAAATTTAGAATACAAAAAAATAAGCTAAAAGGTCAACTTTAATTGGTTTATGTATGCTATCATAATAAAAATGTATTCTGCCTGCGTAAAAACTCCTGTTGGTTTTCTTGAAATTTTATTTGATAATTCATTAGCATTAACGAAAATATCTTTAACAAATTTTGAAAAAACATGCATTCCAGAAATTGCCTTGAATTTTGTTGAACAGCTGAATGCGTATTTTGAAGGAAAACTCTCAGAGTTTAATTATCCTGTAAACATCCAGAATGTATCTGAGTTTGATAGAGCAGTTCTTGACTTAACCTGTAAAATACCATATGCTCATACTACTACATACAACTGGATTGCTAAAAAGCTTAATACGTCGCCAAGAGCTGTTGGACAGGCTTTAAAGCGAAATCCTTTACCGATTGTTATTCCCTGTCATAGAGTGATAAGATCTGACGGAACCATAGGAGGCTATAGCCTTGGAGTAGAGGCAAAACAGTGGCTTATAGAACATGAAAAGTCTTTGATTCTAATAAAATCTTAAGTTATAATAAAATTTATGTTTGACAATTATCAGGCATTCGCATGGAATGGAAAAGCCAGACAGCTAAAGCCTATTATAAGGATTCCAAAACAAAACATTAATGAACTTTACGGAATTGAAAAACAGAAACAGTTGCTTATTGCAAACACTAAGGTTTTTATTGAAGGCAAAAGAGTAAATAATGTTCTTTTATGGGGTGAAAGAGGAACAGGTAAAACTACACTGATAAAGAGTTTACTTAATTACTTTAAAGAAACACCTTTAAGAATGATTCAGGTACTAAAAAATGATATTATCACCATTCCATATCTTTATGACATGATTTATGAAAATCCTAATTTCAGGTTTATTATTTTCATTGATGACCTATCTTTTAATGAAGATGAGCAGGAGTTTAGAGACTTAAAAATTATTATGGATGGTGGAATTGAAGAAATTCCCGAAAATTCTGTTATTTATGCCACTTCAAACAGAAGAAATCTTATGCCTTCTTTTTCTCACTCTGACAATGAGCTTTTCCCAGAGGATAGCCTGCAGGAGCGGGCATCTTTAATTGAGAGATTTGGCTTGAGAATTGGATTTTATAGATTTTCAGAAGAGCAATACCTTGAAATAGTTAACTATTATGCAACTAAAGATGGAATAACTATGCCCCATGATGAATTAATGAAAAAAGCCCGCGAATGGGCTTTAGTTCACGGCACCACTGGAAGGTCAGCTTATCAATTCGTCTTAAGCCTTCAGATTCTTTAAAGCAAGTTTATTCAGAGCATTGATGTAGGCTTTTGCAGAGGCAACAATTATATCTGTATCAGAGCCATGTCCTCTTACAGTATGTCCACCTTCTTCAAGAATAACTGTTACTTCTCCAAGAGCATCTGTTCCACCTGTTATTGCCTTAATCTCAAATTTATTGAGTTCAGCCTTTGAACCTGTAAGTTCAGTTATAGCTTTGTAAACCGCATCAACAGGTCCATCACCTGAGATAGTAATTTCTTTTTCCTCTCCGTTTATCTTCATTTTTACTGTAGCTGTCGGTTTTTTCTTTGTTCCGCTTGCCACCTCAAGGTCTATAAGTTGATAAACCTCTGCTATTCTTAAAACTTCATCGGAAACAAGTGCCTCAATGTCTTCATTAAAGATATATTTCTTCTGATCTGCAAGCCTTTTAAATCTTTCAAAGGCTCTGTTTATCTCTTCTTCTGTAAGGCTAAAGCCAAGTTCTTCAAGTCTTTTCTTGAATGCATGTCTTCCAGAGTGTTTACCAAGCACTATTTTTGAGCTGGGAATTCCTATGTCTTCAGGTCTCATGATCTCATAGGTTGTTCTTTCCTTGAGAACTCCGTCCTGATGAATTCCTGCTTCATGGGCAAAGGCGTTTGCTCCAACAATTGCTTTATTGGGCTGAACAACCATTCCTGTAATCTTGCTTATAAGCCTGCTTGTTCTGTAAATTTCCTGAGTAACGATTCCTGTGTCAGCTTTAAAGAAGTCGTTTCTTACTTTAAGTGCCATAACAATCTCCTCCAAAGCTGCATTTCCAGCTCTCTCACCAATTCCATTAATTGTGCATTCTACCTGTCCTGCGCCCTTAAGAATTGCAGTGAGAGAGTTTGCCACCGCAAGTCCAAGATCATTATGACAGTGAACACTTATTGTGGCTTTATCTATGTTAGGCACGTTGTTCAAAAGATACTCAATGAGCTCTCCATACTCCTGCGGAATTGTGTACCCCACTGTATCTGGAATGTTTACAGTTGTAGCGCCTGCTTTTATTACTTCTTCAGTAACTTTACAGAGATACTCCCAGTCTGAACGGGTTGCATCCTCAGCTGAAAACTCAACATCATCAGTATACTGCCTTGCTTTTTTAACAGCTTTCACAGCTGCTTCAATAACCTGCTCTCTGTTCATTCGTAGTTTATATTTTAAATGTATATCTGATGTGGCAATAAATGTATGAATTCTTTTTTGTTCTGCCGGTTTCAGTGCCTCAGCTGCTCTTTCAATGTCTTCATCACGGGCTCTACATAATCCAGCAACAACCACTCCTTTTACTTCCTTTGAAATTCTGTTTACTGCCTCAAAATCTCCTGGTGATGCAATGGGAAATCCTGCTTCTATTATGTCAACACCGAGTTTTTTAAGCTGTTTTGCCACCTGTATTTTTTCATCCACATTCATTGATGCACCAGGAGATTGCTCTCCGTCTCTAAGTGTTGTGTCAAATATTTTTATCCTTCTCATTCTGCACCTCAAATTTTGATTCTTTCGGGCTTATGCCCTCAGAAAAATGCAAAGCATTTTGTCTTCCTTTTTTAATTAAAATTATTATATTTTCAATTATACCTGAAATAACATAAAGGCTTGCAAGTATGAATACGGCAAAAGGCGGATGGATTACGATGAAGAAAATCAAAAGAATAAAAAACAGAAGTATCCAAAATGGCTTTTTTTCCTTAAAGTCAACCTCTTTCAGTCCATGGAATTTAAGATTGCTAACCATCATAAAAGACAAAATAAATGTAAGCACAGGAAAAATTAAATTTTTTTGGGGAGTAAAGTTTAGTATTTCCTGACAGAAAATAACTGTAGCAGCAAGCATTGTAGCAGCGCCCGGTATTGGTAGACCTTTAAATGATTTTGTGCCTCCAACTTGAATATTAAATCTTGCAAGCCTTAAAGCTCCGCAGGCAGCAAACAAAAAAGCTATTGCAAATCCCACTCTTCCAAAATCAAAAAGTGCCCATTTGTATATAAGAATTGCAGGAGCAACGCCGAAAGCAACGAGGTCTGAAAGAGAATCAAGCTCAACACCGAATCGTGTGGTTGTTCTTGTAAGTCTTGCAACCCATCCATCAAGTCCGTCAAATATATTTGCAAGAATTATTGCCCACGCAGAATGAATAAACTTTCCATTTATTGCTGTTATTATTGCATAAAAGCCAAAAAACATACCGCAAAGTGTAAGTGCATTTGGAAGAATGTAAACGCCTTTTCTGGGTTTTTTATCCGGATCTCTTATTTTCTTTTTTGCTTTTACCATTACTGTAACAATGCAATTATTGTCTGTCCAGCTTTAACTTTATCTCCCACTTTCACTTGAATTTTAAAAGAAGATGGAAGACAGACATCAACTCTGGAACTGAACTTTATCATGCCAAATCTTTCTCCTTTTTTAAGGCTTTCTCCTTCTTTTACCCAGCATACCGCCCTTCGTGCAATAGAACCCGCAACCTGCCTTACGACTATATCTCCATAGGAAGTCTCAAGTTTTATTTTTATGTTTTCATTCTCTCTGTAAGCCTTCTCTTTAAAGGCTGAGAAAAACTTCCCGGGCGTATAAATTATTTCCTTTACAACCCCGTCAAAGGGCGCTCTGTTAACATGAACATCAAGGGGTGACATGAATATGCTGATTTCTGCGTAACCATTAGGACAGAAACTTTCACTGCTCTGTCTTATCTCTATTACCTTGCCATCAGCAGGAGAAACTACACAGTCAGGGTCTGCTGGTGGATTTCTTTCAGGATCACGGAAAAAATAAAGAAAAAATAAACAGATGACAAGACACGCAATTGCCAGAGGTTCTAACCATAAAAGGTAAAAAAAGGAGCTTAAGAATAATCCCCCAGCAACATAGGGTATTACTTCTTTCCTGATCATGCTTTTGATTTATCCACAAGCTTTGAAGTTTTAAGCCATGGCATCATTGCTCTTAATTTTTCTCCAACCTTTTCAATAGGATGTTCCTCTCCCTTCTTAGTAAGAGCATTGAATGTGGGTTTACCAACTTTGCATTCAAGGATCCATTCTTTAGCAAAACTGCCATTCTGGATTTCTTCAAGAATTTTTTTCATTTCAGCTTTTACAGATTCGTTGATAATCCTTGGTCCACGGGTTAAGTCTCCATACTGGGCAGTATTACTTATTGAATAACGCATTGTTGATATGCCACCTTCATAAATTAAGTCTGCAATGAGTTTTACTTCATGGAGACACTCAAAATAGGCAAGCTCAGGAGGATACCCCGCTTCAACCAGTGTTTCATAAGCTGCAGTTATAAGAGCAGTCAAACCACCGCATAGAACAACCTGTTCACCAAAAAGATCAGTTTCTGTTTCATCCTTAAATGTTGTCTCAATAATTCCTGCTCTTCCACCGCCAATACCCACTGCATATGCAAGGGCAACATCTTTTGTTATTCCTGAAGGGTCTTGATGAACTGCCATAAGACATGGAACACCCATTCCCTTTAAATATTCACTTCTTACAAGATGTCCGGGCCCTTTTGGAGCAACCATGAAAACATTTATATCCTCTGGGGGAACTATCTGCCCAAAGTGAATGTTAAATCCATGGGCAAAGGCAAGAAAAGCACCCTTTTTGATATTTGGCTCTATTTCTGTTTTGTAAAGCTCTGGCTGGAGTTCATCGGGCGTAAGAATCATTATTACATCTGCTACCTTTGAGGCTTCGGAGACTGTCATAACAGTTAGCCCGGCATTTTCAGCTTTTTGCCAGCTTTTGCCTTTTCTTAGTCCAACGATTACATCAAATCCGCTGTCACGAAGATTATTTGCATGAGCATGTCCTTGACTGCCGTATCCTATTATTGCAATTTTTTTACCTTTAAGTACATCTGTGTTTACATCAACATCATAATAAATCTTCATTATTCCACCTCCATAAGAATTTAAAACTTAACAATTATAACACACACATTATTCTGTTAGCTAATTGTATGTTTTTTACAAATGCCTTATGGTTAAGGAAAACAATAAAAGCTACTACTACAAAAAGAGAAAGAATAAATTTTTTACCTCAATACAATCGTTCCATTTACTGAGATATGCTTCAATAAAGCCTTTATTGGAAAGTCGTCATCAGCTATGTTTTCAATGGCATCTTTATTGCCTACAACAATGAGATGTTTTCTTGCCCTGGAGACTGCTACATTCATGAGTTTTTTGTCCTTAAGTAGTCGGCTTCTCTGAAACTCTTCTGTCTTTGCACATACGCAACTTAAGATTATTACATCCCTCTCCTCTCCCTGAAATGTATGAACTGTTCCAATAGTGAGATCTCTCAAATTTCTAAGACTGTTTCTCAACTTCTCAACCTGTAATCTATAAGGGGCAATAACTCCTACCTGTTTTAAGTCTATCTCCATTTGTAAATCACTTATTATCTCAGAGATCACTCTAATCTCTTTTTCGTTATACTTACTTCTATTACCCTTTGAAATACCCTTTACATCAATGAATGTAAGATTTTTCTCAAAAAGCATTGATATTTTAGAATTTTTTATAGCTAATCTGTCCTCCTTTGTCTCAACTCTCAATCCATAGTTGATCAGAGCATCACAGAACTCAATTATAGTTCTTGCACATCTGAAATGCTCCTTTAATCCTATATATTTTTCTTTGGTTATTTCTTTTATAACATAGTAAGCAGTTTTATCGTATGTAAGGTATGGCTTCATATCTTGAGGTATCTGGATGTAGTCTCTATTTGTTATAACCGGACCAAGCTGATTGTCATCTCCAATGGCAATGAAAATCTTACCTCTAATAAATAAAGGAAATACATAGCAGAAAAGTGTTTGGGCTGCTTCATCAACTATTACATAATCAATTAAATCTACTTCCTGTTTGCAAACATTGGTAGATGTGAGAGCAGTGGTGATTACAACTGGTGCAAATTTAAATATTATATCCTCTGACCCCCAGAACTTTCCTTCTTCTATGGAATTCTTTTTCTTTTCAATGTCGTTAAGCCACTGCTTATTTTTAGCCAACTCCCAGTAGTTAAGCTCTCTTTTTCTGATAAAGTAAAGCTTTCTAACCTTTTCAAAGAGTTTTTCCATGCTATCTGTGTTTTCATTGACAATCCTTTGTAGTTTTTCAGCAAGATCTTCAAACTCTTCCCTAATACAATTTAATTCACATACTCTGGGCAGGAGACTTATTGTATGCTTTTCACGATTGTAGATTTCTCTACAGGTTAAGTATTTTCTATCTTTTAATGCTGGCAGAACCAATCCTCTCTCATGGCAAAATTCAGCGAGCGATTCCTTGTATTTTTTGCCGAAGAATAGAGAAAAGGGAAATAAGTTGGCATTCCATTGATTAAGCCTGTCAAGGAGGAAATTAAGGGTTAGTAAGTGCTCTTGAACAAAATTTTTCATTGATTGCTGGTCTGTGAAAAAAAGTTCAAATTCAGTGGTAGAAAAATTTTGTAGTAGCAGATATTTTTCTATAAACTTTTTTAAAATCTCAACTTCTTCGGCAAGCAAATTAAAACTCTCTTCAATACTCCAGGGAGGAATCTGTTTAACTTCATTAACAAAGTCAAATAAATACTCAACGAAGTCTTTTATATAGTTACTGCTTCCAAGCCTTACATATCCATGAAGAATTTTTCCTGTTTTAAGATGTCTTTCTATTTTACAGTCAAACTCCTTAAGCTTTTTATAAACATTGTCAACTGCTCTGTTGTTTGTGCTCGTTATCACTGTTTTTTTACCTTCAAGAATCATATCTGCTGCAAAGGTAGCAATAAGGTGAGTTTTGCCTGTTCCTGGCGGTCCTTCAATAAGAGAAAATCGTTTATTTATCATGCTTTCGTATGCCTCTCGCTGAGATTTTGTAAGCTCGTAATCAAGAATAGCAATATTTTTTATCTCACTCTTATTAGCTTGTCTTTCACTTTCAAAATTCCATAGCTGAGATATTTTATTTTTAGTCTCTTCATCAAGTTTTTGCTTCAACTTACTTAAATCATCGGCAATCTTCTTTGTAAATCGTTCATCCTGATATAGGTATATAATGCCAATCTTATCTTCCTCAAGGCCATCTAAGTTTTTTCTCTGATTCTCATCCTGTAAAATATTTTCCTGAAGCTTATCTGAAACTAACTTTGCTCTAATCTCTTTAACACTATTCAGCATTGACAATACAATCAAACCTTCGGAGAGAAGTTCAGGAAGTGTTATTAAATGAAGATGACTTAATCCTGCAAGTATCTCCATCATTTTTAAGTAGAACTCAAAATCTCTCTTGCTGTCATCTTTTTCTTTAGGGATAGATATTGAGTCTTTATTGTCAGATTTTGACTGTTCCTTTACTTTCTCTATGAGATTTCTATTGAACTCCCTTGAGGTAGCAATCAATTTCTCTTCAGATGTTTCCAGTTTTATTTTTGTCAGAGCACAGTAAGCTTTTTTATCTTTAATCTTTATCACAGGAAAAGCGAAAGCTATTTTTAGCTCAGATTCTTCTTCTGATTTGACCTTTTCAATCAACTCTTTAATCCTTGCTACTATTTCCTCATCTCTAATTACTTCCAATAGATCAAGATTTCCATATCCCTTGTTTTTAATACCATTTAAAACATCAACAATGCAGTTTTCAGGCAGAAAGACTAAATTATCAGGCTCTTCTGGTATGAGAAATTGATTCTTTTCAGCGGACAGAAAATCCAGATAGTGGTCAATTAAATCAACTACCAGCTGTGTGTCTTTCAATTTAAATCGTGATATTTAAACTTTATTAGATTTTCTCTCTTTTTGTAAATCCTTTACACTTAAAAAAATTCCAGATATTGATAAAATGGTCAACCCTATAAGCCCCCAGCCCGCATTTGCGTTAGCCTGAAATAAAAATATCAAACATATCAAAAGAGAAACTCCTGCGGCTACAATTCTTAATTGGTGCATTTTGAGCCATGATAAAGCAGCATAAGAAAATAATGAAACCAGGAGCAAATAGGCTATACCACCAATATGATATCCCGTTTGATAAAGATTAACTATGTTTCCGAAAAATCTTTCCTCCCATGAAACAAGAGGCATGAACCATAAAAAAATTCCAGCTACACCGAGTATTACTCCAATAATTCTTCTGTCCATAAAGTACCTCCTTTTTAAGTTTTGAATTTCTCAAAAATTTCTATATAATTTTAATTTCAACTGCATATAAATCCCTTTTAAAATCCTCTCTTCGGTTTGCTTGTTTCCTTTTGCATTACCTCTCTATCACTCTGGTCAGCTTTTTTAGATAAAGGTAAATGAGTGTAAGTTACATATACCTCTGATGATACCCATGGTGCTATTATTTTGATCTCAATATCCTTGAACTTCCATACTGCTAATCCATCTGCAAGCCATGGTTTAACATATTTTGATGGTTTTCCGTATTTGGATTTAAGCTGTTCGTAAAGCACATAAAATTCGTCCTTATTCATTGAAAGGGGGAAATAGTAAACTATCTGAAATAATGTTCCTTGAAAAAACCACAATCTTGCCATAGAGAGATTTTCTATAGATAAGCCTTTAAAATCAAAAGCTTCAATATTAGGATTGCTAATATCTCCCTTGATTATTCTATAACCTGAATTAACAACTCTTCCACCTTCTTTTTTCATAATAGATAAAGCTTCGTCTTTAGTTGTTTTTCCAACAATCAAGCCAAAGGGTCTTGGTTCTTCAGCAAAAGCATTAATAAATAGTAGTAGAACAAAAATTAAAGATAAAAATATCTTTGTTCTCATAGCTCCTCCATTATCTTTTATTTTGTTCAAGATACACTCCTGATGAGGCAATAAAACCCCATAACCAGCTACCATATCGGGAAAAATATACTTCCTTTCCCTTAATATATAAACTATCAGAAATCCCTTTCAAAAGAGATGCACCTGCAAGAAGGTTTTCTTTGCTGAAGGTATCCTTAACAGCCTGTATCTGCTTTGATGTCCACTGTCTTTTGTTTTCATCCTTTATTTTTGATAAATCAAGGTTTAATAGCTTTTCCGGGTTTTTCTTAATCTCTCTGTAAAATCTCTCAATCTCTTCATGAGTAATTTTTACAAAGGCATCCTGTTTCTCAGGATGAAGCATTGTAACCATAGCCCATACGATTCCGCCAACCATAAATACAGGATTTCTGTTTCTAAGAGCTGGTTTTCTCTGACTCTCTCTATATAAACTCTGAGAAACTTCTTTCTGAATTAATTTTTCTGCCACTTGTGCCATCTGTTTTTGAGTGCTTGCATCCTTTTGTATTAACTCTGTAAAGGAAACGGTTCCATAGGGAATTTCAATGGAAACAATTCTACTGTCTGCCTGAGAGCCCTCAATATAGCCAATTTTTGTATTGCCACTTCCTATGTCTATCACAAGGGCTTTTGAATGAAATTTTTGCGGAACAGCACCTAAAATGTTGTAAAAAACCTCATCTTGCTTAGTAATGAAAAACACATCTTTCCCTACAAGCTTCTTAATTTTTTCTGAAAGTTCATCCCTGTTTTTTACATTCACAAGGGCACTACTTGCAGCAATAAAAATGTTTTTTTCATCAACTCCATATTGCCCTTTGATTATATTGAAAAGCTCTTTTACAGCATCAACTGTTTCCTTTATAGCCTCTTCAGAAAAGACTCCCGTCTCTTTAACACCTGTGATTATCCCAGTATTTATACTTTTTCTGAATTTTTCTTCCACATTATAGAATCCCTCTTCCTTTGATGGAGAAATAGAAAGTACCATAGCCTTTACACCCTTTGATCCAATCTCTATTCCACCATAAACTGCTTTATTCTTCTCTTTCTCTTCAAGAGAAGCAATTTCCAGCAAGTCTAATAATACAGCTTGAGCATCCATTTCTGCTCCGATGGATTTATAAAGATTATAAGCCTTATTTAGATACTCTCTGGCAAGTTCCCTATCTTCTTTATTAAGATAATAACGTCCAAAATATCTATATCCATATGCCTCCCAGTATTTATCTCCTACCTTTTTTACCCTTTTTAATCCCTCATCAAGATAAAAATAGGCATTCTCAAAATCTTTAATTTCGAGATAAGTCCATCCAAGATTAAGCATGATCTTTCCACTATTATGATAGTCTCCATGTCTTTCGTTTATCTCAATTGCCTTTTTGAAGTATTCTATAGCTTTTTTGTAATCCTTTTTATCACAGTAAACTGCTGCAATATTATTGTAAGTATGAGTTTTATATTTTTCATTGTTTTCAAGCTTTAATGCCTCTTCAAAATATTTTAAAGCTCTGTCAAGTTCACCTTTTTTATGGAAAATTAACGCTATATCATTAAGGTTTGTCGCTTCAAAATCTCTTTTTCCGAGTTTCTTTGCAAGATCAAGGCTTCTGCTATAGTATAAAAGAGCATTATCTAAATCACCTTTATAACTATAAGCTGAACCAAGGTTATTGTAAATGACCATCAGCTCATCATCCCTTACTGCGTATGCCTCTGTCTTCTTTAAAGCCTCAATAGCAAGATTTATATCTCCTGTTTCAATATAAGCTATTCCAAGACAGAAGTAGGCATAAACGCTTCTTGGATATAGTTTTACAGCTTTTTTACCTGATTCAATGGCTCTATGATAATCTCCAGCTTTAAAATAGTTGAAACATTTGTCAATTTCTGTTTGAGCATAAGAGACAGCTGATAAAACCAAAGTTAAAATAAAGCTTATAATTATTTTTTTCATCTCTGTCTCCTACAGTTATTTATGAAAAACTCTGTTTCTTAATCTTTTGTAAATTTATTCAACAGTTTATCCAGTTTCAATGCAACATCATCACAGGCTTCACTGAAGGCTACTTCAAAGGCACAGGGAAACTTAAGATTACCGATAAAACATGCTTTACTCATTTCAGCTTTTGCCTTACCTTCTCCTTCAAGTTCTGTTACTGTGTTATTGGCTTGAACTTTAACATAAACTTCTCCCAGAATCTTTGTCCCCCAGAAGTTATAATCCGTGCTCACCTTTGTTGGAGTAATTCTGATAATCGTCGCATTTGGAGATGTATTTTTTACCTCTTCATCTTTTAAAACAGCATACCCAATGAGATTATTTCTTAAAGACTTAACAAGACAGTCTGAAATATCACCTGTCACAACTGCTTCAGTTGTTAGTCCTCTCTTTAAATTTGCTTTAAACTGAAATTTATCAACAATAACTACTTTTTCAGCAAATTGAGGATTAATAACTCTGCCCGTTTCCCATTCTACTTTAGTGGTTAAAGGGGAACATCCATAAATAAGACATAAAAAACAAAAAATGTATAACTTAAAATAGAGAAAAATGTTTCTCATCTTTCCTCCACGCATTTTTAAATAAAAGTTATTAAAAAAGGCTGGCATTAGCCAGCCATTAAATCCTGTTAATCACACACTTAACTTTAGAACATCCCCCCTATTTGTGATGCTATTCTTTCTGCAATAGTTCTTGCTGCCTCTGTCTTGTCAATGTTTGTCTGCTGTGCGGTGCATACTATCTTGGTTCTGTAAATCTGCCAGTTTGTGTTTATCTCCTGTTTTGTCTGTATGGTGGTTGACGAGCCTGTCTGAGCATTGGTAACCATCTGTCCTGTTACGGGTTTGTCTGTCTTTTCTCTAAGCTCAACGTCAACTACCCCTGCATATGTTTCAACTTTCAATGCTTTTCCAATTAATGCACCACCTAAGCCACCTACTACTCCTCCAATTAAACCAAGTGCTATAGACGTATCTCGGGACTGACCAATCAAGGCTCCTGAACCTGCTCCAATCAGAGCGCCTTCAACTGCACCTTCCTTTGTGCCAGTCTGTCTGTAATAATCCATGTAAAGCACATTTACCTGAATAATGTATCCTGCTTGAGATGGATCCTGCACTACCTGATAACCCTTTGAGACTAGTCTACTTGCTATGAGATTTTGTAGCATTCCTGTGTCAACTTCCTGCATGTCAGACGTGTTGTTTACTGCTACGAAAACTGTCCTGTTTTTTGCTTTAGCAATAGGGTCAAGAAATATCGTGTCCGTCATCTTAAGTTTCACTTGCATGTCAGAGTGTTCAATAGCATTAATCATCTGCCCACAGCCTGTAAGCTGAACTGCTAAAAGTAAAACTACTACTCCTGATAATGCTTTAAAAACTTTTGTGTTTCTCATAACTAACTCCTTTACACCCCCATATTTTATTCATTTACAAATATTACTAAAAAAAGCTAAAAAATTACATGTTAGCTACGAGATAATCAATTATCTGTTCAGCAAGTTTATCTAATGCTTGAGATGTTGTTCCTGCAAAAATACTTCCACCAGAGGATTTACCTTCTGCTTTAAGTTCAGTAATTTTTCCTTTTGCAGAATCTATTAGTTCCACCTGAGCTTCAACTGTTGCTCTACCTGCAAGAGCCCCAAACATTAATCTACCCATGGTACTTACACCAGACACATTTGTAATATTAACAACCACTTTTAACTCAGGATTTTCTACCAGTTTTTTGTCAAGACCCTTTTCTTTTGCTTTTTCAATAAGTTTTTCTTTTAGCTCTTTAACTTCGTCCTGTCTATCATTTAAAGTAGTTGTTACTTCAAAATTCATCGTTTTGTAGTTAGATAGTTTGCCCTGTAAGTTCATAGATTCAACAGGCTGGATTGAACCCGTAGATGCACAGCCAGACAGACTAAATAAAGTAAAAATTAAAAACAAAGTAAAAAATTTTTTCATTTCTCATCCTTCTAAAGCAAAAATAAAACAGGAGGCATGTTTCGCCTCCTGTTTTTAGTTTTTAGAAGCTAACAGTTAAAGCTCCACCAACTTCTGTTGAGTGATTTCGTGGTTCTAACCAACCTCTACCAAGTGAGTCGTAAGCAACTTCTGAATCCTTAACATTCCAGTATTTAACGTAAGGACCAAATGACAGCCCCCATGAAGTAAATTTCTTTTCCACATTAATACCTGCTCTTAAACCATAACCAGACTTCTGTGTGTTTTTAATGTCTTCGTAGCCAGGAAGATACCCAAGATAGCTTGTTACCTTACCACGAACGAAGAAGTCATATTCAGCATAAACGTTTCCTTTCCAGTCTTTAGCGAATTCATAAGTATAGGAGACTCCTACAGGAATGTAGTAGTATCTAATCCAGCGTTTGTACCCCCAAGCACCTTTGTCTGTCTTCATGCCCTGAGAGTCGTCAACTAAGCTACGGTAGCCAAATCCTGTGTAAGGTTTAAGAGTCATCTCAGGTGTAATTTTCCACTCAGGCCCTGCAATAAGTCTTGCTTCGAATAAGACGTCGTCAATCCCGTCCATATTGCCACTTATTGGAGATGAGTAGTCAACAGAGCCTTTTGCAAGCTTAAGCTCAGGTCCTACTGCGATTTTCCAATCTTTTGCTACGTCAATCTTAAGAGTGTACTTGCCTGCAATACCGTAAAACCAACCTTTCTCAGTCATAACGTCAGGTTCTTTGTAAGTGATGTGGCTAATCTCAGGACCAACAGTAAACTCATGCTCCAAAGCATAGGCATTAACCCCAACAAACATTAAGACTGCTACAAACAATACAGAAAGTTTACGCACTGATTTTTCACCTCCTTTCTTTTAGATATTACCATTTTATCTGCAATCTCCCTTCTGATCTATAGGACAAAAACCACCTTGTGGGACTAAAGTGTTTTCTTTTGGTAAACTCTCAATCATTCGTTCTTTACCGTTAGGGTTTTCTTTAGAGTCAGAATCTATTTTTGCCTGGTTGTTTTTGTTAGTTTCTCGTACAATGTTTAACCTTGTTTTATTTCTTATCTTTGTTTTTTGAGTTTCTTTTTGTGGTTCTGCTTGTGCTGGTGTCACCAGCAAATTTTTAAGGACACTCATTATTTGAGAGTCTCCAAAGTAGATAGTTGTTTTATCTGGACACCTGCATAAAAGAGCAGGTACCTGGTTTAATCCTATACTTCTACAGATTCCTTTAAGCTGAACTGCTAAAAGTAAAACTACTACTCCTGATAATGCTTTAAAAACTTTTGTATTTCTCATAACTAACTCCTCCGCAATTTAAAGATTGTTTAAACCTACAAATTCCTGTAAATCAAAAACTTACAACTCTCTCTAATTTTCAATTACCTCCATCCTTAAATAGTTTAAAACAAATTCTGGGCATAAAGTAAAAAAACAATGTTGCTACAATGTTGTGTAAAATGTAAAATTTTATCATAAAACTTTTAATTTTGCAATCTCTTTCAGTTGTTGTCTTTTAGTTAGTTGACAATATTTTAATGACCAATTATGATAAAAATCTATGAACAAATTGAATCCGGAATCTATTACAAGAAAAAATATTCAGAAACTGAAGCCATATCAGGCGAAGGAGATTCCTTGTAAAATCAAGCTTGATGCCAATGAATCTCCCTTCCCTGTTAAACTATCTGATTTTATTTCAGAAATTAATATTCCTCTAAACAGATATCCTGATCCAGAAGCCATTCTGCTAAGAAAAGCTCTTGCCAGAAAAGTAAAACTCAGCCATAAAAACATAATGCCTGGAAATGGTTCTGATGAATTGATCTATTACCTGATTCTTACCTTTGGAGGTCCTGTTCTTTATCCAGCACCTACCTTTGCAATGTACGGAATAATAGCTCAATCAGTTGGAGTTGAAACAGTTGAATGCAGTCTTGATAATAATTTTGATATAAACGAGGAAGAATTCTTGAAACTAATTAAGTCAAAAAAACCGCGTTTAATTTTTCTCAGCTCTCCAAACAATCCTACAGGAAATATCTTTTCAACTGATAAAATTTTAAAGATCATAGAGTTTGCCCAAAAAAATTCATCAATCGTGGTTATTGATGAAGCCTATCAACCATTTTCAAGTGAAAAAGGATTTTTACCATTTTTGAAGGATTATGATAATCTCTTGATTTTAAGAACTCTGAGCAAAATCGGATTTGCTGGATTGAGATTGGGATATCTCATAGGAGAAGAAAAATTTTTAAATGAAATAAACAAAGTAAGACTTCCCTACAATGTGGATTCTATTACCCAGTATGTGGTAACAGAGGCTCTTAACAGGTTTTATCCCGAGATAAAAAAATTCATCTCTCAGATTATAAAAGAAAGACAGAGGCTTTACAGGAAACTATTAAGAATCCAAAAGGTGAAAGTTTATCCATCGGAGGCAAATTTTATATTACTGCAAGTTGAAAATAGTCAAAATATTTACCGAAAGCTTATAAAATTTGGAATTCTTGTGAGGAACCTTTCTTCAGTTATAAATAATGCTTTAAGAGTAACAATTGGAACAAGCGAGGAAAATGAGGAGTTTTTAAAAACATTAAAGAGGATATTGGAGGAGACGTGAGAAAAGCCTCACTAAAAAGAAAAACAAAGGAAACAGATATTAAAATTGAGTTTAACTTAGATGGAAATGGGCAGGCTGATATAACTACATCCATTGGATTTTTAGACCACATGTTTGAACTTTTTGCTTTTCATGGAAAATTTGATTTAACTATTGAGGCAAAAGGTGACATACATGTAGATTATCACCATTTAATTGAGGACATGGGAATTGTCTTAGGCAAATGTATTGATAAAGCTCTGGAAGATAGAAAAGGTATAAAAAGATACGGTTTTGCATCAATTCCAATGGATGAGGCACTGACTCAAGTTTCTTTAGACATCGGAGGCAGAGCCTTTCTTGTTTACAATGTTCCATTTGAAGGATGTATCAGGGATATTGATATTGGACTCTTTGAAGAGTTTTTCAGAGCAGTTGTTAACAATGCAAAAATAAGCTTGCATGTTAATGTCCTTTATGGGAAAGATCTCCATCATGTTGTTGAATCCATGTTTAAAGCCTTTGCAAAAGCAATACATGAAGCAAGCAGAGTGGTGGGAGAAAGTTTGCCATCCACAAAAGGCACGCTATGAAAGAAGCCTCTCTTAAAGTATCAATTCTTAGTCATACACCAGACCCTGAAGAGGTGGTTGCTCTCTCTGCAAGACTCTGTTACAGTTCTGTAGGAGTTGATGAATTAAAAGAGAAATTAACAGAAGATGAGAAAGAGAGATTAATCAATCTTTTAAGAGAAAGTGGACATCTGAGCCCTTTTGAACATGTAAGTTTCAGTTTTGCTGTTGAAGGAATCTCAAGGGCATGTTCTCATCAGCTTGTAAGACATAGAATTGCCTCCTACAGTCAACAATCGCAGAGATATGTGAGTGAAGAAAAGGGCTTTGACTTTATAATTCCTCATACAATAAATAAAAATGAAGAAATAAAGAAAATTTTTCTTGAGGCGATGCAAAAAGCTCATGAATACTACTGCAGAATTCTTCAGGCACTGGAAAAACAGGGATTAAAAGGAGAACTAGCACGGCAAGATGCAAGATTTGTGCTTCCAAATGCTGCTGAAACCAAGATAGTTATTACAATGAATGCAAGAGAATTACTTCATTTTTTCAGAGTTCGCTGCTGTAATCGTGCTCAATGGGAGATAAGAGAACTCGCAACAGAGATGCTGAAACTTGTAAAAAAAATTGCTCCAAGACTTTTTAAAGACGCAGGACCCGCATGTCTTAAAGGAGCCTGTCCTGAAGGTAAATTCAGCTGCGGAGAGATTGAAAAAGTAAGGAAAAAGTTTAAAAAATTGTGATATAATAATTTTTATGAGCGTTTTAGATGTTATAGGAAATACGCCACTTATAAGGCTTGACAGAATTAATCCAAATCCGAAAGTATTGCTATACGGAAAATTTGAGGGAGCAAATCCTGGTGGTTCTGTTAAAGACAGAACTGCTTTTTACATGATAAAAGAAGCAGAAGAAAAAGGCTTACTTACAAAGGATAGAATAATACTTGAACCGACTTCAGGCAATACAGGTATAGGGCTTGCGATGATTGCTGCAGCTAAAGGATACAGGATAAAACTTGTAATGCCTGCCTGTGTGAGTGTGGAAAGAAGAAGAGTCCTTGAAGCGCTTGGTGCAGAATTAATTCTATCTTCTGCTGAAGAAAGCACTGATGGAGCAATAAAGCTTGCCTATCAGATATACGAGGAAGCACCTGAGCTTTATTTTATGCCAAATCAGTTTGACAATGAAGCCAACATAAGGGCTCATTATGAAACAACTGGAAAAGAAATTATAGAGCAAACAAAGGGTGAAGTCACTCATTTTGTGGCAGGGATGGGGACAACAGGAACAGTTATGGGCGTAAGTAAACGCCTTAAAGAGTTTAATAGCAATATTCAGATCATCGGAGTTGAACCTGTGCCAGGACACAGAATTCAGGGATTGAAAAATATGTCTGAATCAATTGTGCCTAAAATTTTTGATCCATCAAGGCTTGATGAAAAAATTTATGTAAATGATGAAGAAGCATTTGATACAACGAGGAAATTAGCAATAAGAGAAGGAGTATTTGTTGGAATGTCCTCTGGTGCTGCAATGCATGTAGCATTGAAAAAAGCCAGTGAACTTCGTAGTGGAGTTATTGTTGTAATTTTACCTGACAGGGGAGACAGATACCTTTCAACATCACTTTTTGCATCAATCTGCAGCAAATGCCCACCGTAATTTAAGAGATGCCTTTAAAATTTTTCGTAAACTCAATAATCTTCTTTATTGTTTCCTCTGATAAATCATGTTCCATCTTATGAGCATCTCTTTGAGCAGATTCTGGAGTTACTTTAAGAATTTCAGTTAAAAATTTATAAAGTATTTTCTTTTTATTTTCAATTTCTTTTGCTATTTTAAGTCCTTTTTCAGTTAGTGTAATATACTCATATTTCTGATAGTTTATCAAACCTTTTTCAGCAAGGCTTTTTGCAGCAATAACTGCACTGGAAAGTTTTACATTTCTTTTTTTTGCAATATCCTTTATTCTTGCAATAGGAGCAGTTTTCAAAATTTCAAAGATATCATATAAATAGTCTTCAAGATTTTCAGTTAGTTCTAATTTTATTTCAGCATTCACATAATTATTATAACATAAAACCAAATTAATCCATGTTTTTATGAAACTGTTTAAAAAGTTACAAATTCTTGAAAATCAATAATTTATAGCTTCCCTAATTTTCAATTACTTCCGCTTATCATTCGGCTTTTCCTTGTCATTCCGAGGGTGGCATCCCGCCCGAGGAATCTCTGACTAATTCCAATACTGAAAGACAAAGAGGAGATTCCTCACCTGCCTCTGGCAGGTTCGGAATGTCAGAGAAAAACGCTCGGAATGACAAAGAAAAAAGGATGCACCATCGGAATAACATAAAAAGTTGACATAAATATCAATAATGTTTTATATCATTCAAATCAAACTTTATGAATAATAGGTTTGACACCATAATACTTCTGGTTGGCACAAATCCTTTACCAAATTTCGTTGTTCTTAATTACTTCCTCAAAACCAATCTCAATATAAATAAAATCTATCTCATATACTCAGAAGAAAACAGACAGATTAATCAAAGCGGAACTCGTAATTATGCAGAAAACATTCAAACTCTCACAAAAAAAAGATACCATAACAGAAATTTACAATTCTGTTTCGTTCCTCTTTCTGATGTAAGCTCGCCATCAGCAATTAATCATGACCTCAACCAACATCTGAAAAATAAACTTTCCTCTTTAGAAGTTCATCTTAACTACACAGGTGGGACAAAGGTAATGGGAATTCATGTTTACAAATGGCTTGCTGAATACAAGCATTCAGCGTCTTTTTCCTATCTTGATGCAAGAAACTTCAGAATCGTCTTTGACAAAGAAAAATCATTCACGCCTGATCTCAGATGTGAAGTAATTCTTACAATAGATGAAATTATTGAGCTTCACGGATATATAAAAGATAAAAAAATTTATCATGAAGACTTCAGCAAAGCATTATCATGTTTTAAAGAGCTCATAGAAAATGACAGACTTAAGGAATTTTATAATGCATATAATAGAAGGCTATTTACAAAGGGTGATAATCTTATAGAAAAAGTAAAAGATATCTCCGATGAACTCAGAAACAGTAAAGTAAAAGAGCCTCTGATCAGCATTTTTCAAGCCATGCCCGAAGAGTTCAGGTTATACGACAAAGATGGCTCCTTCAAAGAACCTACCAAAAACAAGCAATTGAAAGAAACTGTAAGGTTTCTTGATGGAGGATGGCTTGAACAGTATGTCTTTGACATGGTTAAAAAACATTTTTCCTTCAGTAACTTCCATATAGAAAGCAACATAGAGATAAAAAAGCCTGAGTGGGGGAATCAAAAGTTTGAACTTGATGTTGTACTCATCAAGGGCTATCAACTAATTGGAATCTCCTGCACCACCTCTGACAGAAGAGGTCTTTGTAAAAGCAAAGGATTTGAGATATTCCTCAGAACAAGGCAGATTGGTGGAGATGAAGCAAAAGCTATTTTAGTAACAAGACTTGATGAAGAGCAAGCGAAAATACTGAATTCAGAACTCAGCATTGATACAGGAGGAGGTGAAAGCTTAATAGTTCTCAGTGAAAGGGATTTAAGGGAAGAGGTCTTCGTTGACCGAATAAAAGAATTAATTAAATAGATTTTTTAATCTCTCTTAAAGGAGGTATTTATGTGTTTTGGCGTGCTACTTGACACAGTATCCATCCAGAAGTATATCTTCAGTACCAACAATCTCAAAGAAAATCTGGGTGCATCCTTCATAGTTGAAGAGAAAATCTACAAAGTCTATCTTGAAGAAGCAATCAAAGAAGTATTTGGTGAAGTGAACAGCTCACTACTGGAGGACTGGAAAAACAAACCTGAAAAAATAGCAATAAAAAAAGACGCACCCTATGAAGTAGGTTATGTCGGTGGAGGAAATGCTTTCTTACTTTTTGCCGATGAAAACAAAGCAAGGCAGTTTATTGAACAATGGAGTAAAATGCTTCTTGTTTACTGTCCTGGGGTCACAGTAGCTGCTGCTATTGGCAGAATTGATCTTAATGACAACTTCTCCCAAACTCTGAAGACTCTTTTTGAAACTCTCGCCGAAAACAAAGCAAAATTCGTTCCGCAAACAGTGATTCCAAGACATGGCATCACAGCTGATTGTGCAAGAACTGGTTATTCCAGAGAGGTATGGTGTGATAACCTTCCATCTGATGAGAGGGATTACATATCAAGTGTTGCCAATGCAAAGATAGCGGTAGTAGACCAAGCAACTAAGAAATACAGGGAGATTTTAAAAAATGTGATTGAGGAAAATGCTCTACCAGAGCAGTATGATTTTACAAATGAGCTTGAACAGCTTGGTCAGAAAAAACATAAAGACAGCCACATAGCTATCGTTCACATAGATGGAAATAATATGAGTAAAAGATTCATGAATCAGAAAACTCTACCTGATTTACGGAAGCTCTCAGTCTCCCTGACTGAAGCAACTCTCAGATGCTTTAAGATAATGCTCAAAAGACTCATTGAAGAGATTCCAAGAATGAGTAATGACTTTGAACTGCACAAGAAAGATAATAAAACGATACTCCCAGTAAGACCGATAATCATAGGTGGAGATGACATAACCTTTGTATCTGAAGGCAGGCTTGGAGTATGGCTTGCGAAGTTGTTTCTTGAAGAGTTTGAAAGACAAAAAGTTAGTGATGGATTACGAATAAGTGCCTGTGCAGGTGTGGCAATTACAAAGACAAAATATCCTTTTTACAGAGGTTATGCTCTTGCCGAACAGCTTCTTAAAAAAGCAAAAGACAGAAGAAAATACGAAAGAGATGATGGCTCATGGATTGACTTTCATCTTTCCTATGGAGGATTCTCTGGCTCTATTGAAGAGATAAGAAAAAATCACTATCAATTCTCCGGTTACTCGCTTACATTAAGACCCTATAAACTCTCTGAGCTTGACGAACTCTTAAAAGGAGTATATGAACTAAAGAAAAAGGATAAAAGAGGCAAAAGCATGTATCCAAGAACAAAGATAATGAAACTTAGAGAAGCCCTTTACTCTGGCAGGCATGCACAGGAATTATTTGAGATTGAGCTTAGAGCAAGGGGGATACGATTACCAGGATACAAACATTTTAATGGAACAAAGCTTGTTATAGATGAGAAAACTCCATATCTTGACATGATAGAGCTCATGGAGCTTTATCCAGAGTTTGCACTAAATGGAGGCGAACAATGAAACAGCTTAAACTAAAGATTGAGTTAAAGTCTGCTTGCCTTGTAGGTTCTGCTGAAGGCTTTGGTGCAGTTATTGATTCAGATGTAGTGTTTGACGAGATTGGCATTCCATATGTTCCTTCAAAAAGAATTAAGGGATGTCTTAGAGATTCAGCTACAGAGGTATGTGAGATGCTTAGTTCTGCTGGCATAAAAATCTTTGACCTCACAAAGAACTCATCTGAATACTTGATAGTGAATCAACTTTTTGGAAGCCCAGGCTGTGAAAAGCCTTCCCCTCTGTTTATCTCAAATCTCACAGTTAAAGATTATGATGAACTCAGACAATGGCTTAGTTACTGTATGGAAGAATATCAAAACATTGTAAATCCTGAAGGAATCAGAAAATACTACACAGAGATCAGACAGCAAACATCCATTGAAAAAGGAGTGGCTAAGGAAGGCTCTCTTAGAACCTGCAGAGTTTTGAAAAAAGGAACGGTTTTTGAAGGCACAGTCTTACTTAAAGAGAACACTGATTCATTTCTAATGCTTCTTTCCTTTGCCTGTTTAAATCTCACAAGACTTGGAACGAGGCGAAACAGAGGCTTTGGTGAGATAAGATGCAGTCTACTTGAAGGAGAAAAAGAGTTAGATTTTATAAAGCAAATGGAGGGTTAGTATGCAAGCAATAAGATATCGCATAACTGCATTGTCACCACTTATTTTTAGTTCTAACACAGGAGATCCCAACATGGTTGCAACCCTTGATTATATCCCTGGCAGTCATCTAAGAGGTCTTTTTGCAAATGAGTTTATAGAGAAAAATAAGCTCAATGCTGTAGCAGAAAGCGATGAGAGATTTTTCAAGTGGTTTATAAAGGGCGAGATAAAATTCCTCAATGCCTACATTGCAAGCAGAGACTACCAAAATGAATTCCAGATACATTATCCTGTGCCTCTTTCCATACAGAGGGAAAAGCACGATGACAGTAAAATCTACGATTTACTCCTTACAGAGATAGAAGATGAAGAAATACAGACAAAACCCTTTGATGGCAATTACTGCAGACTGAAAGAAAGCAGCATTTATCTTGAAAGTCTCAATAAATCTATTAACTTCCACCACTCAAGGGACAGACACACGGGAGTTGCGAAACAAGGAATTATATTCAACTACGAGTCAATTGATGAAGGACAGGTTTTTGAGGGATTCATACTCAGTAGTGCTGAGAATCTGCTGGAATTTAAAAAGAGTTTTCCCCAAGGTGTTTACTATCTTGGACGGTCAAAAAGTAACCAGTATGGAAAAGTAAGATTTGAGATACTTAGCGATGAACCCTTTGAGTTTTACTCTGAGATAAAAGATTCAGATATTAAGGCTGGTGAGGCTGTTCTCACACTGCTTTCAGATACGATCATTTACAATGAAAATGGCTTTCCTGTAGTTGATATAAAGGAGTTTGAGAGAGCTATAGGCTGTCCTGTAAAGAAAGCTTTTATCAGAGCTAAAGAATGGGAAGGATTTATCTCAGTTTGGAGACTTAAAACACCTCTTGAGATATGCTTTACAGCAGGCTCTGCATTTATCATTGATGTAAAAGAAGATGATATACCCAGACTCAGACAGCTTCAGAAAAAAGGCATAGGTATGCTCACCCATCTTGGATTTGGAAGATTTGTTATTGGATGGCAGGAAAGTGAGAAATACTACATAGCACAGAAAGATAAAAAATACAGCAAACCTGTCAGTACTCCTCCACAAGCTTTAAAATCCATCATTAGTTCGCTTGCAGAAGAATTCCTCATCGCTAATACTCAAAAAATTGCAATACGCAAGGCATCAGAATTTGAAAAAAATATTCCGCCAAAATCCCTGCTTTCAAAGCTTGAAAAGGCTGTTACAGAGGATAAACTTACCGAACTTCTTAAGAATCTCAAAACAACAGCGAAAAATCATCTTACAAAATGCAAAACCAGTGAGCAAACCCTCTATGATTTCCTCGTTGATTTTCTGAAAAAAGATAATCACGAGGAACTCAAAAATCTTCTAAATGAGCATAATTTTAATAGAATCTTAAGGGATTTTGAGCTATTTGATATCAATAACTCAGATATTTTGACAAAACTCAAAAAAACCTATCTCTCAACCCTTCTTTCCGTATTAAGGAAAATGCAAAATAGGAGGTAGACATGGTAAAGGGAAAACTCATACTTAAAGGAATCATTGAGCTTCTATCGCCTGCAATTATCGGCTCTGGTATGGAAGAAAACAGTGACCTTGATGTAATGAAAGACAGTGCTGGCAGACCATTTATACCTGCCACATCCTTTATCGGTGTACTCAGACATAAGACAGAAAATGTAGGGATTGATAGTTCTAAGATTGAATACTTCTGGGGGACAAAACGCTCTGATGAGGAAAATTCAACCCAGAGCTCCATTGCCTGTAGTGATCTTTTACCCATTGGAAATGTTTCTGTGTCATTTCGTGACGGAGTCAGAATCAACAACAAAAAGGGCATTGCAGAGGATAAGGCAAAATTTGACTACGAAATAATAGACAAAGGTAGCACCTTCAGTCTCAATCTTGAGATAACTCTTAACGGAGTTGAGGACGACTTTAAGAAACAGATGCTCGCCACCATAGTTGAGCTTCTTAAAAATGAAAAAGTTCGCGTCGGTGCAAAAACAAGCAGTGGCTTTGGCAGAATGAAACTTAAAGACCACAAAATCTGTGAGTTTGACTTCTCAAGAAAACAAGACGTTGTCAACTGGTTTAAATACCGCAGGACTGACATACTTCCTGAATCCACTGTCTTTCAATACAGTCCCATAAAACTGTCTGAAAATAAGTTTACAGTAGATGCCTTCTTCACAATTAAAAACTCTCTTATTGTTCGCTCCTACTCAGTGGATCCAAATCTACCTGACACAGAGCATATAAAATCAGGGAATGACTATGTTCTTCCAGGCACCTCACTTAAAGGTGCAATCCGTGCAAGGGCAGAAAGAATTATAAACACACTTGAAAAGCCAATGAAAATTCTGGATTTCCTCTTTGGCAGTGCAGGAGCTAATGTTGATAAACCCATAAAAGGAAGGCTTATAGTTGAAGAGACAATTCTCAAAGACTTTCCCTCTGAAGTTCAAACCAGAATAAAGATAGACAGATTTACAGGTGGCACAATTGAAACTGCTCTTATGGAGACAAAGCCTCTGTTCAGAGGCAAAAACGAAAGCCTTTTCCATGTAAGATTGACCATAGAAAACCCTGAACCCCACGAAGTAGGACTAATACTTCTTTTACTAAAAGACCTCTGGACAGGAGACATTGCTGTGGGAGGAGAAAAGTCCATAGGAAGAGGAGTTCTTGAAGGTAAAACAGCAGAGATAAAATACAACAGCCTGAACATAGTAATTGATGATCCATCAAAACTTAAAAGCGAAGACAAAAAGAAGCTTCAGGATTTTGTAGATGCTTTGGTAAACTATGGAGGTGAAACATGTTAGTTGCCAATGGACTTGAACTAAAGAAAATACAATCAAAAGTTGTAATCATCTCTGAAATTGATGACCTAAAAAAGACAGTCTCAAGCTATTTTGAATCTCCTGCGTATGCTGTTGCCTATCTCACCAATGAAGTTCTGATTGGAAAGTTTATAAACGGAGAGTTTGAGTTTTACCAGAACAAAAAAATAAATCCAGACTACTTAATTAAGTTACGAATATTCAACCTCAGGCAAGAACTTTTAGTATGGCAAACAGAGGAAGGATTGAAAGGAAGATTGAGAATTGATGAAGAAGGAGAAGAAACCCATGTAGTTGATGCCCGTCAGGTGTTGTGGGGCACAGATAAAGAGGATTATGGTAATGGCTGGACAAGGATTTTTGAGGAAAGAGGGACTCAACTAATACTGCCTTTTAGCAAATTTACCGTGGATAACAAAAAAAATCGTCTCTTTATCAGAACGAGAAACTATGTCCATTTTAATTCTGAAACTCATCTCGCTACATACAATGATTGTAGATTCATTGAATTTTTAGACAGCAAAAATCAACTTAAATAAAGGAGGGAATTCAATGAAGCATAAACAAAAAAAAACATATATTAAGCAGCAACAAAATAATAAGCAGCAACAAACCACAGATATTTACTCTCATGCTCCTTACAACTTCATTCCACTTAATAAAGAAGTCATCCCTGCTGAAAAAATACCTGAGTTTGACAGATACCATAAAGACAGATACACTGGCTACATTGATCTTGAGATAAAAACCTTGACGCCTCTTTATATCAGAGACACCCTTACAGAGGACGAATACAGAGAGAAGTTAATCAAGGAAAAGAATAAAGAGCAATACATAAATCCAGACTTCTTCTCACCAGGAGGCATCCTTCGCATCCCAGGTAGCTCCTTAAGAGGAATGATAAGAACTATGGTTGAGATAGTGAGTTTTGGAAAGTTTGAGTTTTTTGATAACAGGCGTCTATACTTTAGAAGCTTTGCTGATAAATGTAAAAGATTCAGAAATGAGTATACAAGCAAGATACAACCAAAAGCAGGCTTCCTTATTAAGGAAGGCTTAAAATACTACATAGTTAAGACAGAATATAAGAAGATACCTAAAGAGGAAGTAGAAGAATTGGTTAAAGATGCAAAGCCCTTTAATTTCTATTCTGTTAAATACAAAGACAAAGATGGATATCTGGTAGTGTCAGGACATATGGATAACAAAAAACATGAATACTTCGTTGCAAAACCTAAAAACTACAACGATAAAATTCCTCTTTCCGAAGATGATATTTATGATTACTTGAATGATAAGACAAGAAAAGCAGAGATAAATCTCATAGAAAAGCTTAAAACTGAAAAAGAAGTCCCATGCTTTTATAGTGAATACAATGATCATAGAGGGAAAAAGAGAATTGCCTTTGGACACACTCTCATGTTTCGCATTCCCTATGAAAAAACCATTGGAGACCATATCCCTGAAAACCTTAAAAATAAAAATATCATGGACATAGCAGAAGCTATATTTGGCGTAGAAACAAGCCATGCAAGCAGGGTATTCTTTGAAGACGCCTACTACACAGGCACTGATAATCCACTTCTTGATATGTCAATCCCAAAAATTCTCTCCTCACCAAAACCAACGGCTTTCCAGCATTATCTGGAGCAGGATGAAAAAAATCTTGAATTTTTTCCCAATAATCTTGCCCATTACAACAACAGCAATAATATTCGTGGCTACAAACTCTACTGGCACAGGGATGCAAATAGTAAGCCAGAGGTATGGCAGGAAGAGGAAATCTCGTTTGACGAGAAAGAGTTTAATAAATTTATACAAACCATCAAAATCAACATAAAAGACATAGAAAAATTCATCTATTCTGAAAAAGTGAAAGTAAAACAAAAAGGGAAAGTAAAACAAAAAGGGAAAGTAAAACTTAAATTAACAGAACTACCAGCAGATTTGAAACTAAAATTCTACGATGCCATAGGCATTTACGAAACCCAGCACACAAAGATCACCCCTGTAAAAGAGGGCACCTTATTCCGTGGCAGGATCCGTTTTGAAAACCTATCAAAGATTGAACTTGGAGCACTGCTTTTTGCCATTGAACTACCAGAGGGCTGTGCCCATAAACTTGGAATGGGAAAGCCTCTTGGACTTGGCTCCATTAGAATTACTCCAAAACTTTATCTTTCAAACAGGTGCAAAAGATATAAAGATTTATTCTCCGAATGGAACGAACCATTAGAACCTGTTAACGCAGAAGAGTTTAAAAAAGCCTTTGAGTCCTACATTCTTGAAAAACTCGGAGACAAAACAAAAACCAGCCTCTGGAATCAGGAAAGGATGAAACGACTCAGAATAATGCTTGATTTTATTCATAAACCAGACAACAAGGATACCGAATACCTCTCTCTTGAAGAATTTAAACAAAGAAAAATTTTACCAAAACCTCAAGATGTAATAAAATAAAGGGTCTAACGAGTATGCAAAATCTCTTCAGTGATATTCACTGGTTCAGAGTTAAGGCAGGCTTTGAGGCAAAAAATACTCTATCCACATCCGTTTACTCAATTATTGAAGCAGTTACAAAAGAAGTCAACAATGCAATCGCCTTTAATAATGAAAAAATAATTTTTCACATTAACGAAAAACCCTTAAAATACAGACTTAGTAAAAATAAAAAATTTCATGTCACATTTTTACTTCTCACGACACCACAGCAAGCAACGATTTTTTATAATGCCATTCAGGTTTACTTTCAAGACCCTTGGAACTCAAGAAACATTAGGCTTCTGGAAATCTCACCCCCTGAATTCAGAAACTACTCCCTACTTTATGAGGAACTTTACGAAAAATTAGCAAAACAGCAAGAGCTATGTATTGATTTTCTCACACCTCTTGCTTTCAAACCATCACATCCCAAAAAAAGAGCTCATATCTCATTATCAGAATTTCTTTCTCTGCTGTCATCAAGACTTAAAAGACTCTTCCATATAGAAAGCTCAATCACATTTAATGAAGAAAAAACAGTCTTTCTTCCCTACTGGAGTTATGAAGAACTTGCTGTAGAGTCTCTTTCTCAAAGAGGCAACACAAGATACATCAACGGATGCACAGGCAAAATATATCTTCGTGGCGAAGTTGACACCGTGCTTCCCTATCTCATATTGTGTTCAGAACTCCATGCAGGCAGTCATTTATCCTATGGCAGAGGCTACTACATAATCTATCAAGATAATTCACCATCATACATCAACTCAATTCCCATCATAGAAACTCTCCAATTCTATGTTGACAAAAACAAAGAAAAATTTAATGGCTTAAACTCACAGGAAATAACAAAACAGCTTTACAACTCATTCATTACTGCCGATTATGAACCTAATGCTTCAGAAGCTTTCATTGCAGACAATATACTTACTGAAAAACTATACTGGAAAGACCAGATTTTGCACTCTTTCATCTACAAAATCCTGAAAAATCCAGTTGACAACATACTGCCTCTTACAGTGCTGAGCTTTAGACCCCACATTTCAGGCAAAGACATAAAAGCTCGTATTGACGAACTCATAACCTCTGGATATGATAAAATCCTCACCTTCAGCATAGACGGATTTTATACTCAGATAGACCATACTAAACTCTTAAACCAGCTAAAAAGAATCATTCCCCTTTCTGATCACTTCATAATAAAACTTATTGAAAAACTTCTTAAAGCTGGCTACATTCATGAAGGCAAGCTTCTGACCCGCAAAAAAGGGCTCCCCATGGGAAGTCCACTCTCTCCTCTTCTTGCAAATATTTATCTTATTGATTTAGACAGAGCCTTAAACGACAGTGAAACAGTTGCCCTCCGACATGCCGATACCTATCTTATTTTCTCCTTAAGTGAAGAAGCGTTAAATGAAAAACTCAATCAAGCAAAACAGTTACTGCAAAATCTAAATCTCAGAATAAATGAAAGATCAATAAAATATGACAGTCAAGAATCCATAACATTTGCAGGGATAGACATCCAGACACCACAGCATCAACAACGATTGAGAAAACCTCTCTACATAGCCACCCCAGACACCCATCTAAGCATCTCTTCCGACACAGTAAAGATCACCAATGCGCAGGGAGAAAATCAAACAGTGCCACTCAACAGAATAAGCGAAATAATAATCAATACTGATACGGTAATCACCACGCCCATGCTCAGAAAATGTATAAAAAACAACATTCCTCTGATCATAGCTTCAAACTTTATGTCTCCTGTAATCATTGTCAAATCAGACCATAAATCCCACTACGAATCCATAGTAAGACACACTACAAAGTATTACTCTCTCACAGATGAGATGATAAACCTTTATGCAAAACAAATTGTCTCTTTAAAACTAAAAAGCTATGAAATATTCCTCACTTATAAGCGAAATCTTTTTGCCAGTCCAATAAAGGACAAACTTAAACATCTAAGACAAAAAATCATAGAAGCAACCACCTTAGAGACAATCCGCGGATACGAAGCCATAGCTGCAAAAGAGATTTATGCAGCACTGAACTTACTCATAAAAAACCGAGACTTCCATATAAAAACACGAAAAAGAAAAACTCCCGATCCTATAAACTCCCTGATGAATCTATGCAGCCACCTTACATTCAACAGAATCAGAACCGTTGTTTGCTCCAATGGACTTAATCCTTATCTTGGATTTCTTCATAGTCCTGACAACAACTATGAATCTCTTGTAGCAGACCTGCAGGAACTTTTAAGAGCAAAGATGGACAACTTTATAGTAAACCTCATAAACCTCAAAGTGATTGAAAAAAAAGACTTTAAAGAAATAGACGGTGCCTTTGTATTAAAATCATCAATGCTTGATACCTTAATAGTTCATTATGAAGAGTATCTGAACAAATTTTATAGCATCGGTTCATCAACCTTAAACGATTTCATCTATGCTCAGGTAGAAAAGATTAAAAATTGGATCACAAAAGATGAGGAGCTGATCTTTGAGATACCGTGGTAAGAGATTCAATGAGTATGTAGTAGTTTATGATATTTCTGATAACAGAGAGAGACTTAAGGTAGATAGGATTCTCAAAAACTATGGATTCAGGGTTCAAAAAAGCGTTTTTGAGTGTAAACTAAATGAATTTCTTAAGAAAAAGCTTATTGCTGAACTACAGGCTCTTAATGTGAAAACAGGATTCATAAAGATATATCTTCTTACAGACATAGTAGATGCAAAAACCCTGGGAAGACCGTCACCATCAATTGATGATAAAGATGCATTTATTGTATAATTTCAATGCGAATATGCAAACCTATGTTGAAAAGTTGTTGAAAACTTTCAAAACTGCAGAGGTTTGCAAAAACGCCCAAAAAAGCTCTTTGAAAACAATGGGTTACAGAGGAATACTCCAAACAGGAATCCCTGACGTCAGGGGCTGAGACTTTATTATCCCTTCATGTAACACTCCAAACAGGAATCCCTGACGTCAGGGGCTGAGACATTGTCTCCTACTACAAATAGTTCTTCAACTGCACTCCAAACAGGAATCCCTGACGTCAGGGGCTGAGACAAAGTATGAGCCTGGTTAGCCATAATGGCTCAGTCCAAACAGGAATCCCTGACGTCAGGGGCTGAGACAAAGGGGACTTTACGGAGCTCTTCCTCCGTGTCCAAACAGGAATCCCTGACGTCAGGGGCTGAGACTTTCACTCAGAAGACAGCTTTTACAACCTTAAGTCCAAACAGGAATCCCTGACGTCAGGGGCTGAGACCCGTGTTGAAATAAATAACATCGTAGTCGCCATAGTCCAAACAGGAATCCCTGACGTCAGGGGCTGAGACTTTGCAGTAGACAACCCAAATTCTTCAGTAAGCCTCCAAACAGGAATCCCTGACGTCAGGGGCTGAGACCCCTTGGGACCCCCAAAAGAGTCTCAAAAAATGTCCAAACAGGAATCCCTGACGTCAGGGGCTGAGACTTTCACTCAGAAGACAGCTTTTACAACCTTAAGTCCAAACAGGAATCCCTGACGTCAGGGGCTGAGACACAGAATATCTTTCTCTATAGACTCTAGTACAGGAGTCCAAACAGGAATCCCTGACGTCAGGGGCTGAGACTCTGTTTATCCAGACAATAAAAGATGGCTTCCCAGTCCAAACAGGAATCCCTGACGTCAGGGGCTGAGACCCCTTGGGACCCCCAAAAGAGTCTCAAAAAATGTCCAAACAGGAATCCCTGACGTCAGGGGCTGAGACACCCATGTTTCTTATAAATTCGATCAGTTCGTGTCCAAACAGGAATCCCTGACGTCAGGGGCTGAGACTCTCTGAGAGTGATATACTTTTTACTTCTTTTTGAAGTCCAAACAGGAATCCCTGACGTCAGGGGCTGAGACACACGGGCTAAATCCCCATGCCCACGGTGGGCTGTCCAAACAGGAATCCCTGACGTCACTCTTTTTTTTGTCATTCCGAGCGAAGCGAGGAATCTCCTCAGTTTTTTTCAGCATCGGAAGAACTCAGAGATTCCTCAGGGCATCGAGCCCCTCGGAATGACAACCTTAGTCCAAACAGGAATCCCTGACGTCACTCTTTTTTTTGTCATTCCGAGCGAAGCGAGGAATCTCCTTTGTTTTTTTCAGCATTGAAAGACTCAGAGATTCCTCGGGTGGAATGCCACCCTCGGAATGACAACCCTAAGCTGTCATTGCGAGCCAAAGGCGTGGCAATCTCATTCTTCTTCCATAGGAGAGCAAAAACAGTGAAAACTCAATCACCATCAATTGATGATAAAGATGCATTTATTGTATAATTTCAATGCAAGTATGCAAACCTATGTTGAAAAGTTGTTGAAAACTTTCAAAACTGCAGAGGTTTGCAAAAACGCCCAAAAAAGCTCTTTGAAAACAATGGGTTACAGAGGAATAGTCCAAACAGAAATCCCTGACGTCAGGGGCTGAGACGCAGGCCCTTGGGACCCCCAAAAGAGTCTCAACTCCAAACAGAAATCCCTGACGTCAGGGGCTGAGACTTTCAGCCGCTCTCTTTAAATCTTTGTAAAGCACGAGACTCCAAACAGAAATCCCTGACGTCAGGGGCTGAGACTAGAAAGCGGTGTGAAAAAACCCTGTAAGATCTCCAAACAGAAATCCCTGACGTCAGGGGCTGAGACATCGTAGTCGCCATACTTGGCGACTATATTTACTCCAAACAGAAATCCCTGACGTCAGGGGCTGAGACTTTAAATCATGCATCAACACGAGCTGGGTGACTCCAAACAGAAATCCCTGACGTCAGGGGCTGAGACCTTTTCAAATCATGATAAAGCACGAGCCTGGTGAGTCCAAACAGGAATCCCTGACGTCAGGGGCTGAGACCCCATGGGCTCCAATAATAATTTTCTTAATTTCGTCCAAACAGGAATCCCTGACGTCAGGGGCTGAGACTATCCCCAGCTTTTTTTGCTTCTCGGGGGCTCTTCTCCAAACAGGAATCCCTGACGTCAGGGGCTGAGACTATCCCCCCTTTTCCAAATACGAGGCTATAACCCTCCAAACAGGAATCCCTGACGTCAGGGGCTGAGACAAAAATGGCCCAGACTATTGTTTTCTATAGATAGCTCCAAACAGGAATCCCTGACGTCAGGGGCTGAGACAGGCTTGCGGTGTCTTAATTCCTAGGGTAACGTCCAAACAGGAATCCCTGACGTCAGGGGCTGAGACGTCGTAGTCACTTGCGACTACGACAGTTACAACCTCCAAACAGGAATCCCTGACGTCACTCTTTTTTTGTCATTCCGAGCGAAGCGAGGAATCTCCTCAGTTTCTTCCAACATCGGAAGAACTCAGAGATTCCTCAGGGCATCGAGCCCCTCGGAATGACAACCCTGTCTCCAAACAGGAATCCCTGACGTCACTCTTTTTTGTCATTCCGAGCGAAGCGAGGAATCTCCTCAGTTTCTTTCAGCATCGGAAGAACTCAGAGATTCCTCAGGGCATCGAGCCCCTCGGAATGACAACCCTAATCTGTCATTTATCCAAACATGCAGGACAAAGACAGGTGGCTGAGACAGAAAGTGGAAGTTCTGCTGGCTTAAAATCTCTTTTTCTTTATCCGGCATTTTAGGCTATAATAAAAGCTTATGGAGATAGAATTCTTAAGAAACATCGGACAGAGCCTTTTTAAAGAAATCTCTTTACTGAAGCCTCAGTTCAATAGAACTGTTCTGGGAAGAGGTGCTTCTGGAGATACCACATTCCCCATTGATAAATTGGCTGAAAACAGAATAATTGAGGCATTTGAAAAAGAAGGCGTCAAAATCAATATAATTTCAGAGGAGATAGGCTCAAAAATAATGCAGGACAATTATCCAAGCCTCATAGTTGACCCAATTGATGGCAGTAAAAACGCTGTATCGGGTATTCCCTTTTTTTCTACATCAATTGCAATAGCTGATGGAGGCACATTAAAAAGTCTTAAATTGGGTTACATAATAAATCTCGTAAATGGCGATGAATTCTGGGCTAAAAAAGATGAGGGTGCTTTTTTTAATGGAAAGAGGATTAAAGCCAGAGACAATACAATGCCCGTAATAATTGCATTTGAAGCCTCAACTCCATATAATGCTATAAAACACATTCTGCCTGTATTCAAAATGGCAAACAGGGTAAGATGTTTTGGAAGCACAGCTTTAGACCTTGCATATCTTTCATCAGGCTCTATAAATGTGTTTGTTGTTCCAACGCCATCAAGAATATTTGATTTTTCAGCAGGAATACTAATTGCAAAAGAATCAGGTGCAATCATTACAGATATAGAAGGTAATTCAATTGATGATCTGAAAGTTGCCTTTAATACGAAAACAACCCTGTTAGTTTCTGCCAATGAAACACTTCATAAAAAAACCCTGGATTTAATAAAATAAAAAATGAAACAGTCATCTACAAAAAAATTATCTTTAGCTGTTGGAATAACTTTTTTTATTTTCATTGTTGAGGTTATCGGTGGGCTCATCAGTAATAGTCTTGCTCTTTTCAGTGACGCTGGACATGTTTTTACAGATGCTTTTGCATTGATTTTAAGCCTTCTTGCATCAATTATTACTAAAAAACCATCTGGCAGAAAAGCTACCTATGGGTATCATAAAATTGGAATACTTGCCGCATTTATAAATGGAGTAAGTCTTATTGTAATTGCCGGTTTGATATTTTTTGAGGGTTATCAAAGACTGCTTAATCCTCCAAAAATTGACTCTGATATAATGCTTCCTGTGGCAGTATTCGGTTTTCTGGGAAATCTTATGATGGCATGGATTTTGGGACACAGGCATGAAGATTTAAATATTAAAAGTGCTTGGTTACACGTAATTGGAGATACCATATCATCAGCAGGAGTCATTATAGCGGGCTTAATTATAAAATACACAGGCTGGCTAACAATTGATCCAATAATAAGCTGGTTTGTAGGCTTTATTATCATTACTGGTGGAGTAAGAGTTATTAAAGATTCTCTTTGGATTTTTCTTGACTTTGTCCCAGAGGGATTTGATGTGGAGGAAATAACAGAGAAAATAAAAAAGATTAAAGGAATAATTGATGTTCATGATATTCATATCTGGTCAATTGGTTACGGTGTTCCCGCCTTTTCAGCTCACGTGGTAGTGGACAATCAACTTTTAAGTGAGGCTGATAAAATAAGAAAAAAGATTGAAGAGAAACTGGGAGACATAGGCATTAAACATAGTGTTATTCAAATAGAGTGTATCAGGTGCGAAAACAGTTCAATTTACTGTAATTTTGGAAATCATAAACACCACTGAATCTTTTAAGCATCTGTTCAAGCTGAAACTGAAAGTTTAGATGAAGCCCTTCCAGTTGCCTGAGCTTTTTTAGTTTCTCCAGTGGAATCTGCTCTTTGATTTTATCGCAGATAAAATTTATACAAAAGGCATCTCTTGCAAAGAGCACGCATCCAGAGTTTTTAAGAAAAAAACACATTTCAGGAAATTCAGGTTCTTCAGGAATTTCCACTCCATAAAGGAGATTTATTAAAAGAAGCTCGTCAGAGTATTTAAACTCTATATTTTTCCCGCAACAAGCTTTACCTTCCTTTCCACATTGAGCACATATTAAACTCATTCCACAGAAAGCTCTTTCTCTGTTTTCCTGAAGTATAAACTCTTTTAACTGGTCAAGTAGGAATTCTATTCTGGATAACTGCCCTTTTGTCTGCAGTTGTTTTATCCTGTTTTTTAAATTCTCTATTTTTTCAGTTATAAGATGCATAAATAATTTTAACCTATTAGCATCTTCAATTATGATAAAATATTTAAATGCAGAGTTTAATTGTAATTATTTTACTGCTTCTTCCATCCCTGCTTTTTGCCAGTGAGTCAACCTATGTTTTTGTTATTGACGAAAACTATAATCCTGTGCAGGGTTATAAGCTTCTTGGAACTCAAAGAGACGATATTTATATCAGCAAAATAGAGCCTATAAAAAAATGGATTACTAATTTGCGTTCGCAACTGATTGTTATGCAGGATGGGTATGTTTATTCTGTAAGAGATTCTATTATTGTGGATAAAAGAAAGGGGATTGCATTGCTATTGATTGATTTTTCACAAAAAAAACCTCTTTATTTTAATCCAGAAGAAGTTTTAATTGACAGAGATATAAAAGTGCTTACTGCAAATAAGAACGAAGCTTACTCAAAAATTAAAACCCTATTTCCTTCAGAGATAAAAAAAGAAGCCAGAAAAGAAAAAATCTCTGACTATACTGCCTTAGCTGAACAATACGAAAAAACAGGGCAGTGGAGCTTGGCTTTATCAGTTTATGAAGATATTCTGAAACATAAACCTGAGGGCAACATTATAAATAAAATTGCGATTCTTTATTATCGTCTTGGCAATTTTAAAAAAGCAAAGGAGTACTTTAAAATGCTTTCAAAAGATGAACAGACTGTTGCAAGACTTGTTGGAATCTGTATTATTGAGAAAGATTTTGAAGAGGCTTTAAAGTTTATCAAAAATTCAGGTTTAAATTCTGCTTATATGCATTATCTGAAAGGTATTCTTTATTATTTAATCGGAAACAAAGACAGGGCTTACAAAGAAGTCTCCATACTGTTTCCTTTGAACAATGAACTTGCTCAAAACCTTAGAGATCTTCTAAGATAGGCTAATCAACAGGCTTTAAATCAAGAATTTTCTCCACATTAAAATTTCTTTCCTCGTTTCTAAGCATACAGAAAGCTTTTAAACCAAGAAACGTTTTATCACCGTAGCGCATTGGTCCTATGTAAACAGGCTTTAGCAGTCTTTTTGACTTTACATCTGTTGATTTAAGATAAACAATCTCTAATTTTTTTCCATTCTTTATCGCATTCTCTATTATTGAGATTTTTTCCTGAATGGGAAGATTTTTTTCTGCATGTTTATACTGAAACTCAGTGAGAAATCTTACAATTCTTCTGTCAAGAAGAATATGTTTCTGGCATACGGGTCTTTTTAGTATCAGCCCTTCCAGAGAGCGACATCTTGAAAGTGCAACATAAAGCTGTCCATGAGAAAATGTTCCTCTTCCTATGTCAACTATTAATTTATCAAAAGTTAACCCCTGACTTTTATGAATTGTTATAGCCCATGCAAGTTTTAGTGGATATTGTGTAAACTGTCCTATACTCTGAGTTAAAATTTTTTTCTTTTCTTTATCATAGTAAAACTCATACATCTCCCATGTAAATGGGGTAACCTCAACAGTCTCTCCATTTTGAAGCTCTACAGATATAATATCAGGCTCGGTTTTTCTTAATTTTATCTCAACTATTTTACCTATATCTCCGTTTATCCACCTTCCTTTTGTATCATTATTAAGAAGCATTACCTGAGAGTCAACTTTAAGTATAAGCTCCCGAGATGTGGGAAGATCCTGTTCGTTGAACTCTCCATCAATAAAGCCATAATACTTGAATTCTTTACTTTTTATCTTTGAAAGCTTCTCAGAATTTATCTTTTCAGCCATTTTATTTGTTGTCGTAAGATAAACATAAAAATCATCCTCACCTGGCTCAAAATCAGGATTAACCCTTTTATTCAGTCTTTCAATGATTTCATCGTTAACAGTGTTGTTTCTTATTGAGTTGAGAATTTCAAGGAATTGAATGTCAGACTGTCTGTAAACCTTTTCAAGTTCAATGAATTCAAATTCAGATTCATTAAAAACACTGGAGCTGAAAAAATAAGGAGTTTTATAAAACTCTTTAAAAATGCTTTTTTCTTTTGATGTCACAACAGGAGGTAGTTGATACAAGTCTCCGATAAAAATCATCTGAATGCCGCCAAAAGGCTTCTTTTTCTTTGGTCCATGTATTCTTAAAAAAGCATCAATGCAATCAAGAACATCTGCCCTTACCATTGATATTTCATCAATAACAATACAGTCAAGCTTTTTATAAAGATCTGGATTTCTTGGCTTTATCTCCTTTATTTTATGAATGGTGATGTCAGGTTTAAAATTAAAGAAGGAATGAATTGTCTGTCCTTTAACATTTACTGCTGCCACACCTGTTGGTGCAAGAACTGCGACTTTCTTTTTTGTATTTTCTCTGAAATAAGTTAAAAATGTTGATTTTCCTGTTCCTGCCTTTCCTGTTATAAATAGGTTTTTATCTGTATTTTCCGCTAAGTTTAGAGCTTTAAGAAACTCCTCATTTAAATCAATCTCATTCATGGCAGAATCTCTACTGGAGTCCCCTCAGGAACCATCCTCCATATTTCATCCATCTCTTTATTTGTGACAGCAATGCAGCCTTCGGTCCAGTCATCAATTATGTGATATTTGCCAAGATACTCCACTTTTTTTGAAAGCCCGTGTATCATTATTCCACCACCAGGATTTACATGAAGTTTTGCTGCCTGTTCAATATCTTTTTCGTTTGGATATGAGATTTTCAGTGCCCTGTAAAAACTGCTGTTAGGATTTCTTCCCACTATGTAATATCTTCCCTCAGGAGTTTTTCCATCTCCTTGAGATGTTTTTTTTCCAGTTGGATTTTTTCCAAGAGCAACTCGATAGGCTTTGAGTATTTTACCTTCTTTCATAAGAAACATAACTCTTTTTGACTTAATAACAACCACTAAATCAGCAGTTTCATAGGCAAAGACATGGTTAACTGAAAAAATAAAAATTAGAAAACTAAAAAGAAGCGTTCTTAAGAGCATCTTTGCAAAGGCAGTTCCTTTCATCAGGTAGTTTTTTGATAGTTTCTCTTATAAGTAAACCTAATGTATCAACAGAGTCTTGCATCGTTTCAATAACTTCCTTAACTGTAAGAGGCATCTTTGATATTCCAGCAGCATAATTACCAACAACAGCAACTGCAGCATAACAGATCTCTAACTCTCTTGCCAGTGCAGCCTCTGGCATAATTGTCATACCAATAATATCAGCACCTATATTTTTAAAAAATCTTATTTCAGCAGCTGTTTCAAGTCTTGGACCATTCACACATATGTACGTTCCGTGAGGAATCACATTAATTCCAAGTCTTCTTGCTGTCTCTAATAAGTAGTATCTTATCTCACTGCAGAATGGTTCTGTGAAATCTATGTGGACGACTTTTTCTTTGTCATAGAAAGTATGATCTCTCATGCCTTGAGTTAAATCTATTATTTGATGGGGTATTACGATACTTCCGGGTGGTATGCTTTCGTTTAATGAACCTGTGGCAAAAACTCCGAATATTCTCTCTATTCCGCAGAGTTTAAATCCATAAATGTTGGCTCTGTAGTTAACTTTATGAGGTGGTATGCTGTGCTTTTCACCGTGACGCCTGAGAAATAAAACTTCCAGAGTGTCAATTTTTTCTATTTCATAGGGACAGGAAGGTTCACCATATGGAGTTTTTATGGTGAGGATCTCTTTTTTTATCTCTGATTCACTGAGTCCGCTACCACCAATTATTCCTATTTTCACCTGCTTTATACTCTGCATTTATTTAAGTGCGCCCAGGAGGATTTGAACCCCCGACCTACGGATTCGTAGTCCGCCGCTCTATCCTACTGAGCTATGGGCGCTAAAAATATTATAACACATTAACTGTCTTCAGAAGACACTTTGATAATGGTCTTCACATTTCCTCTTGGATTGAAATCACCCATTACTTCCAGTGCTCTTGGCTGAAGAAGATTGTAAAGATCCTCATAGATTTTATTTGTGACTGCTTCGTGGGAGATGTATTTATCTCTGTAAGAGTTGAGATAAAGCTTTAATGATTTCAGCTCTACGATTTTTTTGTCAGGAATGTAACTTATTTTTATTGTCGCAAAATCAGGATATCCAGATCTCGGGCATAAACAGGTAAATTCAGGAAAACTTATTTCAATTCTGTAATCCCTCTGAGGATATGGGTTATCCCATGCTTCAAGTTTTGCTTCTTTTACAGCTTTTTCACCGTAAAGCATTTTTCACTCCCTCCCTGTAAACATTCTAATACAAGATTTTTCAAGGCTTCAATAAACTTTGACGAAGTATTCAATGAATCAACACGATAAAGTTGTAATCCTAAATCATTAGCCATTTTTTTATATACAAAATCAATCTCATAAAGAGTCTCAATGTGATCAGAAACAAAGCTCACAGGAACTATCAGAATTTTTCTTATTTCTGTTTTACTGAGTTCTTTAATCACTTCTTCAGTTGAAGGCTTTACCCACTGAAGGGGTCCTGTTCTACTCTGAAAGCATATTTTAAACTCTTTTAACTTCATTTTACTAGCAATAGCATTTACAGTTTTTTGCACTTCTGAGATGTAAGGGTCTCCTTTTTTATGAAGGTAAATAGGAATACCATGAGCACTGAAAAGAACAAAACACTCACTTCCGTGTCTTTCAAATGCCTTTTCAATTTGTTCAATCCATGCCTCAATAAATAAAGGATAATCACACCAGGAACTTATTATCTTGAATTCAAAATTTCCATTTGTAAGCTCCCTGAATCTCTCAACTGCTGAGGATGTGGTTGCACTACAAAACTGTGGATAAAGTGAGACTGCCACCACTTTTTTTATATTTAACTTTTTAAACTCCTCCAGAGAGTCTTCAATAAAAGGATGCCAGTATCTCATTCCGACGAGAACATGAAAATCCTCTCCCAAGGCTTCCTCTAAAGCCTTTGCCTGTGCCTCTGTGATTTCCTTTAAAGGAGACTTTCCTCCGATTTTTTCATAAGCTTTTTTTAGTTTGCCTGCTCTTACATTTGAAATAAGCCATGCAAGAGGTTTCTGCATAAATCCAAAGTTTGCAATATAAGGATCAGTAAAAAGGTTATAAAGAAAGGGTTTAACTGCTGAGAGGCTATCAGGTCCTCCCATGTTAAGTAACATTACTCCGATTTTATCCATTCCATCTCCTGTAAAGATTGTTTTCAATTCCCATGCTGTCAAGAAGTTTTCCTACGACAAAGTTCACCATATCATCAATTGTCTGAGGATTATGATAAAATGCAGGCATGGGTGGTGCTATAATAACTCCAATTCTGGCAAGTTTCAGCATATTTTCAATATGAATTGCACTGAGGGGAGTCTCTCTTGGAGAAATTACGAGTCTTCTTCCCTCTTTAATTATTACATCAGCAGCTCTTGTTATTAAATTGTCAGCATAACCAGTGGCAATTGCAGAGAGAGTTTTCATTGAACATGGGACAATAAACATTCCACGGCTTTTACAAGAGCCACTTGCCACAGGCGCATCAATATGATTTTCAAAATAAATTTTTATGTTTGGTTTTTCATATCTTTCTCTAAACTCATTAAAACTTTTAATTTCTGTCTCATACTCCATTACCTTTGTGGCAGAGCTGGATAAAATTACTGATACTTGAAAAATTTTAGAAACTTCCTCAAGAAGTCTTATTCCATAAATTATGCCTGAAGCTCCTGTTATTGCCAGTATCAATCTTTCCATTATTTTATCCTAACATATTGATAAACTCTCCTGAAAATAAATTAAAATGAAATAAAAACATTGGAGGGAAATATGGAAATTGATGCAAGAGGCTTAGGATGTCCAAAGCCCATCATCCTTGCTGAAGAGGCATTGTCAAAAATAGAAGAAGGAGTTGTCACAGTAATTGTTGACAATGAAGGTTCTATGGAGAATTTAAAGAGATATGCTACAAGATTTGGTTACTACTATGAAGTTGAAAATGAGGAAAACTACTGGAAGGTAAAGATAGTTAAAGGTTATACCTGTCAGATTTCTTCAACAGCAGAAAAGCAGACGAAAAAGGATTTGCTGGTTATTATCTCATCTGATGTAATTGGTAAGGATGAAAAATTAGGAAGAGTTCTTATGAAAGCCTATTTTGAAACAATCATAGCTACCAGGCAACTTCCACAGATGATTTTTTTAATGAATACAGCTGTGAAACTCTCTACCATAGATGAGGAGTTTATTTCACTTCTTAAAAAAATTGAAGAAATGGGCACAGAGGTATTTACCTGCGGAACATGCCTTAAGTATTACAATCTTGAAGATAGTTTAAAAGTTGGGTTCAGAGGCACAACAAATCATTTTGTTGAAGGAATGTTTGATTTTAATAAAACTGTATGGATTGGCTAATATAGTTGTTGAAATAAAAGGGGAAAACAAAATAAAATTTAAATATGTCTCAGGTAAATAAAAACTTAAAATTCATAAAAAGAAAAAAGCATGATATTGCAATTGCAAAATACACAAGAATTATAGAAAAAGACCCTAATAATTATCAGGCTTATAAAGAAAGGGGAAATGCCTATTACAGGAAAAAGCTCTATCATCTTGCAATAGCAGATTATACAAAGGCAATTGAGCTAAAACCAGATTACTTTCTCGCATACAATAACCGCGGAATAGTTTACTCAGTTTTAGGTCTCTACGAGCTTGCAATTGCTGATTATAATAAAGCTATTGAATTAAAGCCAAACAATGGAATGCCTTACAACAATAGAGGATTCACTTATCTATTAATGGGCAGATTAGAAGAAGCTGAAAGAGATATTAGAAAATCAATTGAACTTAATCCTAACAACATATATGCATTAAACAGCATGGCAGAGCTTTTTGCCATGAAAGGAATGCCAGAAGAAGCCTGTAAATGGCTTATAAAAGCAATTGAAAAAGGTTACAACAACTGGAAATATCTTAAAACATCAAAAACATACGATCTTATTAGAAATCATCCCTGTTTTCAAGCTATTGTTGAAAGAAATTTTCATGGTCTTCCTACACTGAAATAACTAAATCCTATTTGTTTTACTTTCACTGGATCATAAATATTTCTGAAATCAAAGAATAAATTACCCTTCATAAGTTTTTTTATTCTTTCAAGATCAAGATTTCTGAATTGATTCCATTCAGTAACAACTACAAGAGCATCAGCATCTTTTGCTACAGAGTAAGCATCTGAGCAGTAAATTATGTTTGGGAAAACCTTCCTGGTATTTTCCATAGCCTGAGGGTCGTAAACTTTAACTGTTGCTTTTCTATTTAGCAGACTCTGAATGATGTACAATGCAGGAGCCTCTCTTATGTCATCTGTATTGGGTTTGAATGATAAACCAAGTATACCAATAATTTTCCCCTCAACTTTGTCGTTAAATGCTTTTATTATTTTTTGAGTTAATCTTTCCCTTTGATTTTGATTTGCCTCAATGGCAGCCTTAATAATACGAAGCTCTACCCCTTTTTCTTCAGCAATTCTGACAAGTGCCATTGTATCCTTTGGCAAACATGAACCACCAAACCCTATACCTGCATGAAGAAACTTAGGACCAATTCTTCCATCAAGTCCCATTGCCTTTGCTACAGTATTGACATTTGCACCAACTGTTTCGCATAGTGCTGATATTTCATTAATAAATGAGATTTTTGTCGCAAGAAAACTGTTTGTAGCATATTTTATTAATTCAGCTGTGGGTATATCAGTTATTACAAAAGGAGTTTCTATCAAATACAAAGGTCTATAAAGGTCTTTCATTATGGCAATTGCCTGTTCACTTTCTGCACCAATTACAACTCTATTAGGACGCATGAAATCCTCAACTGCAGAGCCTTCTCTCAAGAATTCTGGATTTGAGACAATATCAAATTCAACGCTTTTTTCAAGATTTTTTTTGATGATTTCTTTTATCTTTAATCCTGTTCCAACAGGAACTGTGCTCTTCGTAACAATAACTTTGTAACTATTCATATTTTTTGCAATCTCTTTTGCAACTTCTTCAACATAATCAAGATTTGCAGAACCATCTCCCCGGGGTGGTGTTCCTACAGCAATAAATATTACAAGAGATTCGTTAACTGCTTCATCAATGCAGGTAGTAAATTTTAATCTATTTTCCTTTAAATTTCTCTTTACAATGTCCTCAAGTCCTGGTTCATAAAAAGGAATAATTCCCTTTTTTAGTTTTTCAATTTTTTCCTGATCCTTATCAACGCATGTTACGAAAACTCCAAATTCAGCAAAGCAAGCGCCAGTTACGAGTCCTACATATCCTGTGCCAATTATAGCTATATGCATTAATTATCCTCCGTGAAAAAGTTTAATAAGTTATTATAACCAATTTTGTTCATCAGCTTAAAACATGTGATCGTGGTTAGGACTTAAACCTGAATACCACATCCTAACCTTAGAGAATAAGATAATTGTTATTTTCAGAGACTTCATGATATAATTTTTTATGCCAGTTACGGAAATAGAAGTTTATGAAACTCTGAAAGAGCATGTTGGAGAAAAATCCGCAAAAACTCTTCTTGAATTCATCAATGTAATGGTAGAAAAGGAATTTGAAAGAAAAAAGGATATACTCGCAACAAAACAAGATATAGCTGAGTTAAGATCAGCAACAAAACAAGATATAGCTGAGTTAGAAGTAAAAATAGAGAGGGTCCGGGCAGACCTTATAAAATGGATGTTTATTTTTTGGGCTGGTCAGATTGGTGCTCTTACAGCAATTCTTGCTCTGTTTTTTAAGTAACACTGGTAACTCTATCAAGATTTAAACCTGCCAAACTAAACAATCTTCAAAGACTATTGTCTTAACTTGAAAGAGAGGTTTGATTGACTTTATAAATATTTTTATTTAAAATAAAGTAAAAATTATAAGGAGGTTAAAAAATGGCAGTTTTTAAGTGTAGCAATTGCGGGGCTACAAAAGAAGGAAGATGTAAGCCTCAGAAATGTCCAAAATGTGGACAGAAAGGAACAATGCAAAAAGTATCCTAAAAAAAGGAGTCTTAAATGAGCGGAGAGAATAAGAAAAAATTAGTATCTTACAGATGTTGTCACTGTGGATACATTTATGAGCCTTCACAAGGGTGTGAAAAAAATAAAGTAAAACCTGAAACATCTTTTGAAGAAATACCAGAAGACTATCGCTGTCCTGTATGTAAATCTAAAAAGTCAGGATTTGTTCCGGTAAAATAAAAAAGCCGCAGATAATATCTGCGGCTTTTTTAACGTCCCCAAGGGGATTTGAACCCCTGTTACCGCCTTGAAAGGGCGATGTCCTAGGCCTGGCTAGACGATGGGGACATATCAATGAGCCGCGTTGGATTCGAACCAACGACACCCGCCTTAAAAGGGCGGTGCTCTGCCTGCTGAGCTAGCGGCCCGTGTGCAACTTTAATAATTTAAACTTTTAAGTTGATTTTTGTCAATAAATATAATTAAATGGGTATGGAAGCCACTTTTATTTCTCTTCTTGGGAAGTTTTTTATAAGGGACTTCTCTCCCTTGAGTCCAGTATTGGTTGTAGGGGATTGGAAGAGGGTGGCAGTAAGGCTAGCTCCGGCACCTGGTGCTGGGGCGGGTGTACCAGAAAATACTTTGGTACACTTTCGTTAACCAGGTGCAGCATTCATTAGACTATATTTTGCGGAAGGAAGAAATAGAATTCTGATTAAGATTCAAAACTTTTTACTACTTGAATCTTTAAACTAAACTTAAAAGACATAATTTATCCCGTCAGTGTTTATAATAGTTAATCATGATTTGTAGATCCGGCTTAATAAGTTCTTCAAACAATTTATAAGCAAAATTCATTTCTTCTTCTGTCTGGTATATCTGTCCGCTTATCACTTCTTTTATTTCCCTTTCAAAGCAAAAGTAAATTTTCTGAAACCAATTCTTAAAATTTATTTTAATTTCCTCCTCTATTTGCTTACGAATTTCTGAAATATGTGGATTAAATTTACTTACAGTATCTAACGTATAATATTTTAAAATATTACTGCTACTGCGAGTGTGTAAAATTAGCCAGTTTTCACTATATTTCTTCGGATCATATTTATTTATTTTTTGGGAAATTGCTTTTATAAATTTTTTATAATTTTCCGATAGATAAGAATAGGGATCAAACCTAAAAACTTTTGGCTCTTCTCCTTTTAATTCTTTCTTAACTTCTTCAAGTGAGTCAATACCTGTCAACTCTACAGCTATCTTTTTTCCGTCTTTTGCTATCAAAACAAAGTCTGGAGCCTCGCTTTTTAAAATTTCTCCAATATTTGAATAAACTTCAGGAATACTGCAAAGAAGCCAGCACAATACCCACAATTCTTCATTTTTCTGTATATTTTTATGTATAATTAACTTCTTAGATAATGATTCATTCCAGTATTTTGCTTCGACAGCTAAAAGGATGAGTTTAATCAACTTTTCTTTCTCTTTTTCATCTCTCCAAAAATTTAAATAGACTTTCTCATTAAGTTTGTTGATTTCATTTTCCCAACGACTGAATATTGTATCTTTTTCTTTCACTTCTTTTTGTAGTTCAGGAATGCCTTTTAATAAAAGATAGGAATCTAATACCAAACTATTTAATAAATAAGAATGAAAATAAATCTCGGGATATTTATAATATATTTTTTCTCTATAACAAATATCATTCTTAACATATCCTAAAGGGGATATAGGTATTAAAAATGGATCTTTTTTTCTCCAGAAAAATAATACTGGATTTTTTTCCCATTCCCAGAAAAGTTTGCTCTTTTCATTCCATTTTATCCTTTTTGTATTCTTAAAGCAGTAAAGAACAATTCTTTCAAGATAAAAGTTGTCAATTTTATCACCTTTTGGAATTAAATTTTTTAGCATATCTAAATCAGAGATGTTACTTATTGCTTTCATAAATATATAATACTCGATAAAAGATAAAACGATTTCTTTTTCGTTGAATCCAATTAATATAACTTCTTCTTTACCTGAATCTAAAAGATTGCATAGATATTCAAAGCAACCAGGACATATACTTTTAGTAGAAGCTAATTTTTTAACTAATCTTTCAATTATTTTTGAAAATAATACAGGATCTTTCCAAGACAATTCCATTTGATTGTAAATCTCTTTCAATCTTTTTAACATTTCATTTATAGAAATTTTGTTCCATAAAAATTCGAAATACCGGTTTATTTTTTTTTATTAAGTTTTCTATCTTATCTAAATCTGAACTTTGAATTTCCTGTATTATCTCAGATTTTAAATTGTTAAGCATCATGATTATTTATTTTATCACTTTTTTGTTTTTAACTCATTATAAATAAATTTCTCTACTCTTTCCAAAAATAAATCTCTTGTATTTTCAACAAAATCTTTCACAGCTAAAAAATGATTTTTTGTAATTCGCATTTTTGCATATTCACAAATTTTCTTTCCTGGATGGATCAAGTTTCTCAGCTCCTTAACGTAATTAAGTAACCAGTCTCCTAATTCACCCTCTTCCGATTCTTTTGTTTCTCTATAAGATATCCATCCAGCTTCAAAAGAAATTAACAAAAGCTCTCCGAGTCCATATTTTGTAATTTCTTTGTCACGAATCTTTTTCTTTTCAAGTAAAGATTTAACAGCTTTTTCGGTTTTTTCTGGAAAGAGATCTGCCATACTTAAAATAATTGCTTCAAGGACAGCAGCGGCCATAAATATACCAGCCAGATAAGATCCAGCTTTCTCGCATCTCTCAATTTCTTGCCGTAGAATGTTTAGATATTTTATAAGATCATTGAATTGTTCTTCCCTAAGTAACGGTTTGTATTTTGGCTGATCCATAAAAAAATAAAAAATTTGACAAATTATTCCTGTGAATATTCCATTACCTCAACATCATAGTGTCAATTCCGAATTGCCTCATTAAAAATCTAAAGGAAATTTTTAAAATTTTCCATAAGTCAACCTAGGGGGAAGAGGATGGCTTTGAGCTTAAAAACAAAAAAAGAACTAACAAAAAAGCTTGCTAAACGCTATCAAAAAGCCAATAAGAAAAAAATCTAAAATGTTTGTTTACGCTTAATGGTGTATGATTCTCAAATATAAAATTCAAGAAATTCTTAATCTGAATATCATTTGAATGAACCATCAGAAATGGCATTATTTATGTTAAAAAAATCTCTGTTTTTCTTTGAATCCAAATGCCTTCAAAGTCCATTATTTTCTTTACAGCTTTTTGAGGTTCATTGGTATTCAGTTCTAAGCTGATGTGCTCTAAAAGTAATTTACAAGTCCCTCTTTAGTAGTTTTTGATAAAAGCGCTGATATGCCTATAATTTTTTTCTGGAAAATTTGCAGGTCTTATCCTTTTATAGTTCCAGACAGATTTATCCATTCTTAGAGAAAAATCAAAATCTTCTGGTAGCCCTTCTCTATCATCTGTAAAGTCAGCCCTGTATAAAAGGGCTTTTTCTATGATTTCTTTTTCTTTGAGCTTTCGTATTTCATTATAAGGCGTTAGAAGTTCGAGTTCTAAAAAATTCACTTTGTTATGGGGGGTAGCCAAGGGAAAGCATAATTTCCCTGTAAAGGGCTTCATCACGAAGAGCAATTTTCAATAAATTCTGCATCCGCTGTTTTTTGAGTTCAAGCCATTTTGTGCCAAGGTGATTTAAATCTGGAGTCATTTTTCTGAATAATATTTATCTATTTCCCAAACTCCCTTCAATTATTTTTATCTCTTCCTCCATTAAATATTTATACACGAGTTTATCAATTTCCCTTCAAATTCTTTGAGTTATGGTCTTGTTTTGTTATTGAGTTAAAGGTCGGATAAGTCGGTCCCAATATCAAATTTATTGCTTCAAGTATATTACTTTTACCGGCACTCACTACTGTCCCAATGTTAAATCAATAAATTCAATTGGTTAGAATTATCATCATCTGAATTAATACTACCATTTTGCGAAAATAGTTGCAAAATGGGCATTTTCTCAAACAGGCTAATGCTCAAAATCTGTAAAATAGTGTAGAGGCTCTGCTGCAACTTCAGTTGCTTTTTAATTATTGCCACAAGGACATATACAGATATTGCTATCCAGATTTGTGTTTTTACAGAATTTTCCGATGTGCCGTAAAAAGCCTTTATCCTTAAATGTTGTTTGATCCATTTAAAG